>NZ_CP009928.1:2100000-2355000 GCF_001021975.1 Chryseobacterium gallinarum
CCGTTTTTATAATCCAGAAGGGTAAAAATCTCCTTATGGTCATTATATTTTTCCGGGATTTTTTTTCCATTGATGCTTTTGAGGTTTCTTCTCTTCATGGTATCAAAAATAACCCGGGCAAAATAATCGTAAGATTTTGTTTTATTGCTGTTTTGAGAGATTCCTCCGGCATGTGCCCTGTAAAGGTAATTGGTTTCGTTGATGAAATAGACATCTCCCTTTTCATACATCTTTAAATACAGATCCTGATCTTCTGCAATCCTCAATTCCGGATTCATTTTTTCGGTTGTTTCATAAACATTCTTTCTGAATGTGGTAAAGTGACCAATCTGGATAGGATAATTGAAAAAATAAGGATCTCCGTTTTTTACCTGCATTGCCGATTTGAATGGGGCAACAGGATTAAGGTCTTTGTCACATGCCATGAATCGCGAGTAAGTAAGCACTACCTTCTTCTTACGTTTAAAAACATTGATGGCGGATTCAAGGGCAGTGGGAAGGATAGCATCATCCGGGTCTACAAAGCCACAGATTTCTCCTGAAGCCAGCTCAATAAGTTTACTTTTTGTAACGCCTACACCGGAGTTTTTTTTATTTTCAAAAAACTGAAACTTTTCATTTCCTGCAATAATCTTCTGTATCTGTTCTTTTTGGTTTTCTGAAGAACCGTCGTCCAGAATAATGGCTTCCCAATCAGGATAGGTCTGGTTGAGTATGGAGTCATAGCATTCCTTGAACAATGCAGCATTATTGTAGTGAGCTATAAGTATGGAAAACTTCATATGGTTTTAAACGTATTGAAATTAATTTCTGCTTTCCGTTACTTTTGCTATATCTGTAAATTCCGGTGTTGTTCAGCACATAAAATAGATAAGTTGTTGGGCCATCAACGGGGAGTAAATTGTTCATTGAAAAATGAAGTCCTGATTCTGTAACGGCATTTTTCATAGCGGGAAAGTAGATGTCATTTTTTCATTTGAGTTTCACAAATATAACCTGTTTTTAGATAAATGAAAAAAAAATCTCTATTTTTGTTTTTATTAAAGTTAACACAGTGAGTGAAATAACAAGAGTTCTCAAAACTTTTATAGGATATCTGAAAAGGCCTGATCTTTATCCGGAACTGGGCCGGAAAATTATTAAAAATACAGTTAATAGAGGCAATGCGTTTAAAGGGAAGGAAAAGACAAACTCCTGGGCTGCTGAAAGGGCTGTATCACAGGAAGAAGCTATTTCCACACTTTTTGGGTTTGAGATAAATCGTTTTCGTGACGAGTTTCGTAATGTTTTGACAGATGCTGCTCAAAGGGAAAAGGAATGTCCTGTAAAAATGGGAGGCCCTGGTGCTCTGGAGCTGATTTATTATGCTTGTGAGTTTGCCAGTGCCCAAAAAGTTGTAGAAACAGGAGTAGCCTACGGATGGTCTTCTTTAGCGAGTCTTTTATCCCTGGCTAAAAGAAATGGAACGCTGTACAGTTCAGATATGCCATATCTTGCCCAGGATGGTGACCAGTATGTAGGATATGTAGTTCCTGAAAATCTCAGAAGCCACTGGAAGTTATTCCGTTTTGCGGACAAGGAATCATTGCCTAAAATATTTTCTGAAAATCCGGTATTCGATGTTCTTCATTATGATTCTGATAAAAGCTATAATGGAAGGGTGTGGGCTTATAATGAGCTTTACAAACACCTGAAAAAAGGAGGAGTGTTCATTAGTGATGATATCGGAGATAATTCTGCTTATCAGGATTTTTGTGAAAAGAATAATATAGAGACCACCGTAGTAGAATACGAAGGAAAATACATCGGCGTTTTTATTAAATAAATATTTCCTCTGATGAGGCTTAGAAACTGCTGTTTTTGTTTGTCTGAAATTTAATTGTGAACTATTGTTGAAATGAAATATATCTGGATAAAGAAACGTTTAACTCAAGCTTATAATGTGACTGTTTAAGCAGTTTTTATGAAAATTAGTCAGATTACATTTACCAGATTCATTGCTGCGATGGCAATTGTCATTTCACATTTTAACAAAGAGCTGTTTCTCTATAAAATAGATTATATTTCAAATATTTTTCTGAAAGCCAATGTAGGAGTAAGCTATTTCTTTATTCTTTCCGGTTTTATTATGATTGTTGCCTATCATAGGAAAGATAAGATTGAATTTCTTGATTATTATAAAAACAGGTTTGCAAGAATTTACCCGTTGTATGTGGTAGGACTATTGCTTTACCTGATAACAAGATATTCAAACTTCACTGTTTACAAAGGGATTTTGTATTTATTAGGACTGCAGAGCTGGATTCCCGGGGAAGCCATGATTCTGAACTTCCCGGGCTGGTCTATTTCTGTAGAATTTTTATTTTACCTTATTTTTCCAGTACTTTATAATTATTTTTATTCCAAAAACAACAAAAGTGTCTGGGTAATTACTGTAATCATCTGGATCATTACACAGGTATTTTCTAACCTGTATGCAGGATCTTCCTATTATCAGGGACCTCATACGGAAAGCCACGAGTTTCTGTATTATTTTCCGTTGATGCATATTAATGAATTTTTAGCAGGTAACCTTGCGGGAATCTTTTTTATAAAACACTCTGCCCCGAAGAATTATGATATTCCTGTAGTTGTAGTCTTCATCCTTATCCTGTTATCGCTCATTTTTGTTCCGCTTTTTTATCACAATGGTCTGATGGCTCTTTTATTTATTCCGCTTATTATTTTGATATCCAGGAATAATGGTATGCTGACTCAATTATTTTCATTAAAGCCTCTGGAGTATTTGGGAGAGGCCAGTTATGCTGTCTATATTACCCATATTCCTGTTTTGTATATTTTGAGAGAGATTCTGAAATGGAGAAAATATGAACTTACTATAGATTATATTTTTTGGATTTATATGGTTGTTGTAATTATTACTTCAATTTTATTTTATCAATTTATTGAAAAACCATCGAGAGACTATCTGAAAAAGTTGAATATCAGATAAAAATTTTTATTTTTGTAATAAAGTAAACACAATTATGGAAATCAAAAAGATTCCCGGTACATATGCAATATATGTATTATTTAAAAGTTCAATACTACAGGATTCTTCCCAAAGACATCAAAAGAGCGGGTGGGCGGTAGCTGGAAACAGAGCACAGCCTAATTAATACAATAAAAAATCATGTATGTACAGAACGTTTTCCGAGCTTAAAAAAGACCTCCGCAAAAATATTCAGCAGCTTAAAAAAGTGAAAGTAGCTTTATTGGGTGATACAGCAACTCAGTTTTTGAATATTGCTTTAAAAGGAACAGCTATTAATGAAGGCATTAACTTTGAAATCTTTGAAGCGGATTTCGGACAGGTATCTCGCCAGATTTTGGATCCTTCATCAGAATATTATGAATTTGATGCAGATTATACCATCATTTTCGAGTCCTCCCATAAATTGTTAGGCCAATATTATAAATTTTCAGGATCGCAGAATGCTTTTGCTGAAAATAAGATCAATTATATTGCAGAACTTTATCGCACCATCCAAAGCAGAACAAAAAGCAGGGTGATTTATTGTAATTTTCCTGGAATCAACAATCAGATTTTTGGAAACTTTTCAACGAAAGTAGAATCTTCTTTTATTTTTCAGCAAAATAAACTTAATTATCTCCTTTCGGCAGAATTGGCCATTAAAAATGATAATTTCTTCATTGCAGATTTACTTTCCATCCAGAATAAATGGGGACGGGATTTCATGTTTTCGCCCAACATCTATATCAATACAGAAATGGTTCTTTCTTTAGATGCTCTTCCTGTTGTAGCACATCATATGGTAAGTATTATTTCTTCATTGGAAGGGAAATTTAAAAAATGTCTTATTCTTGATCTGGATAATACGACATGGGGCGGAATTATTGGAGATGATGGTCTTGAAAAAATTCAAATCGGAAGTTTAGGCATTGGAAAAGCATTTACAGAATTCCAGCATTGGGTAAAGGCCCTTCAAAAAAGAGGGATAATCATAGCTGTTTGTAGTAAAAATGATGAAGATAAGGCGAAAGAACCGTTCGAAAAACACCCGGATATGGTTCTTAAATTGGATGATATAGCTGTGTTTGTAGCCAATTGGGAAAATAAGGCAGATAATATCAGGAAAATCCAGCAGATTTTGAATATAGGATTTGATTCCATGGTATTCTTGGATGATAATCCGTTTGAAAGAAATATTGTAAGGGAAAATCTTCCGGAGGTTTGTGTGCCGGAACTTCCAGAGGATCCTGCTGAATATCTGGAATATTTATACAGTTTAAATCTTTTTGAAACCGCCAGTTTTTCAGAAAATGACACTGAAAGAACAAAGCAATACCAGGTGGAAGCGCAACGTGTCATTGCCCTGGAAAGTTTTACCAATGTGGAAGACTTTCTTAAAAGTATGAATATGGTGTCTGATGTACAGGCTTTCAATAGTTTTTCAAAGCCAAGGGTATCTCAGTTAACACAGCGTTCCAATCAGTTTAATTTGAGAACAATAAGATATACAGAGCAGGATATCGAAAATTTAATGTCTTCTGATGATCATCATACCATTTCTTTCACACTGGAAGATAAATATGGTGACAACGGATTGATCTGTGTCATTGTTCTTGAAAAGAAAAATGAAGAGACACTTTTCATTGATACCTGGCTGATGAGCTGCCGGGTATTGAAACGGGGAATGGAAGATTTTACGCTGAACACTATTGTGGACATTGCTCAAAAAAACGGGTATAAATATATTGTGGGGGAATATCTTCCTACCGCTAAAAACCAAATGGTAAAAGACCATTATGAGAAGTTAGGATTTACTGAACAAGAGGGAAGATGGATATTGAATGTAGATGATTATCAACAAAAAGAAGTTTTCATTAGCACCAAATAAATATGGAAATTGAACATTTAATTGAAAGTATTGCAGCTAAAAATACCATTCATGGTAAAAAGCTCCAGAAAAATTTCTTGTCTTTAAAAGAGGAGAATAACTATATATCTGATTTTAATACCTTTATTAAAAAGTATAAAGATATTCTTGAGAAAAAGAATCTATCCTTTGATGATTCAATCAATTATTACCTTAAAATGATTAGTGATTTTAATGAAGAAATGCTTGATTTTACGAGGACTGGCCAATATAGAAATACATCATTTGAAGAAGTAAATAAAGCAATGTATGATAATCCAGATGTTATGGTTTCTCATATGCATGGGTTGTTGCTCTCTCAATTCTTATGGAAACATCATTATTTTGTTTATCATTATTTTAAAAGTAATATAGAAAAATATTCACCAATAAATTCTTATTTTGAAATTGGGGCGGGACATGGTCTTTATTTTGAAGCCGCAATGGAAAAAATAGGAATGGATAATTGTACTTTTGAGGCTCTGGATATTAGCGAATCTTCTTTGGAACTTACAAAAAGTTTAATAAAAAACGATAAAGTTATTTATCATCTTAAAAATATATTTGATTATACGGATCAAGACGGAAAGAAAGATTTTATCACCATGGGTGAGGTTCTGGAGCATGTTGAAGATCCTTTATCATTACTGAAAAAAGTAAAAGATTTAATAAAACCAGAAGGAACAATTTTTATTACAACGCCAACCAATGCACCTTCTATAGACCATATTTATTTGTTTAACAATGTTCAGGAGATTCGGGATTTGATTCATGAGGCTGGATTGGAGATCGTTGATGAAAATAGCTTTGCCAGTGAGGATATTGATATTGAAAAAGCTGAGAAAAGAAAAATTGCCATCATGTATGCCTCATTTTTGAAAATAAAACAGAAATAAATAATTCAAACATAATACTACTATGAACAGAAATGAAATTTTGAACCAATTATCAAATGTTTTTCGCGAAGAATTGGATAATGAGGAAATTACTTTAACCGCTGAAACTACAGCAAATGATGTGGAAGAATGGGATTCTCTTTCTCATATCCAGCTTATTGTAGCTGTAGAAAAAGCTTTTGGGATTCGCTTTACATCTTCAGAAATTCAGAGCTGGAATAATGTAGGTGAAATGGCAGATTCTATAGCTGCGAAACTATAATGAAGTTTCATCATGTCGGGGTTGCCTGTAAAGATATACAGACCGAACTTCAAAACATCAGAAAGCTCCATAAGATTGTTGAAGAAACTCCCGTTGTTTTTGATCCGAACCAACAGGCCGAACTTTGTATGGTAACGGTTGAAGACGGTTTAAACATCGAGTTTGTTTCCGGAAAACCGGTTGAAAATCTTCTGAAAAAGAGGATTTCTTATTATCATATTTGCTACGAAGTTGAAGATATTGTGACAACAATAGATCTCCTCACGCAAAACGGCGGGATGTTGATTTCTCCACCTAAAGAAGCGATTCTTTTTAATAACCGAAAAGTAGCTTTTTTAATGCTTCCTTATGGAATTATTGAACTTTTAAATAGTAACTGATAATGCAGTTTACATCATTAGTATTTATTCTTTTTTTCTCCGTATTTTTTGCCATTTACTGGTGGATTTTGGGTAAGAATCTTAAAGCACAGAATATATTCCTGTTATTGGGGAGCTATCTATTCTATGCATATTGGGACTGGAGATTCCTTATACTTTTGATGGGAAGTTCAACGGTAGTTTATTTTTTAGGATTAAAAATTTCAGATAATGGCCCCTCAAAAAACATTTGGGTGAATATGGGTTTATTATTCTCAGTAGGGACATTACTATACTTTAAGTATTTTAATTTCTTTATAGAATCTTTTGCTGATTTATTCGGAATTAAAAGTGACTTGACATTAAAAATAATTTTACCTCTGGGGATTAGCTTCTATACCTTTAGAATGATTAGTTACATACTAGATATTAAAAATAATAAATTAAAGGCGGAAACAGATGTATTGGCATTCTTTAATTATATTGCTTTCTTTCCAAGTATGACTTCCGGTCCTATTGATAAAGGTGGATTGTTACTCCCTCAATTAAAGAAAGAAAGAGTATTCACACTGGAAAGCGGTACTGATGCAGCAAGGCAAATTCTATTAGGAGCTTTTAAAAAATTAGTTGTTTCTAATAATATTTCTCCAATTACTCAAGATATTTTTCAAAATTATGAACATCTTTCAGGAAGTACAGTTGCTTTTGGTGCTATACTTTTCCTTTTTCAGATGTATGCAGACTTTTCAGGATATTCAGACATGGCAATAGGTATTGCGAAATTATTAGGTTTTAAAACAACTAAGAATTTTGCTTTCCCCCTTTTTGCCCAGAATATAGCAGACTATTGGCGAAAGTGGCATATTTCATTAACCTCCTGGCTTACAGAATATGTTTTTACACCACTGGTAATCGCTTTTCGTGACTATGATAAAAAAGGATTAATGCTGGCTGTTTTTCTCAATTTTGTAATTGTAGGCTTTTGGCATGGTGCCAGCTGGACTTTTATTGTTTACGGAGCACTTCAAGGACTTTATTATGTCCCTTTGGTTGTAAATAATCAGATTAATAAAAAGAAAAAATTATCTAAAAGCATTCCTACGGTTAAAGAATTAGGAAATATTCTCTATACTATGATGTTGGTTTGTTTTGCATTGGTTCTTTTTGTAGCACCAAGCTTAAAAGATGCTTTCGGAATGTATGGAAAAATTTTCAGCCTTTCACTTTTTTCAATTCCCCAATTTATTAAAGTTAAAATTTTAGGATTAATTGGCATTATTATTTTGATAGATTGGATAAATAAAGAACAGGAACATGGTCTTGAAATCAGTAGGTTTCAACCTGTTACAAGAAGACTTTTTTATATTTTCCTAATTTTTATGATCATGTATTATGGGGTGTTTGGAAATGGTAGCTTTATCTATGAACAATTTTAATATGAAAAGGTTTTTATTTAAAATATCGTTTTATATTGTTGCAGTAGTTGCTGTTCTGTTGTTTCTCGGAACGTATGCGGATGGCAATACAGATGATAATTACAGACATTTTATTGGCCCGGAACCCTCCAATATTATTCTGGGAGATTCCCGTGGCGCACAAGCAATGGTTCCTTTTGTTTTGAATGAAAAAATAAAAGGTAGAACGTTTAATAATTTTGCTTTGAACATCGGTGATTCTCCCTACGGCCAAGTATATTTTGAGGCTTTAAAGAAAAAAATCAATCTTGATACTAAAGACGGAATTTTTATTTTAACTGTTGATCCTTGGTGTCTGTCATTAGATAAAAGTCTGGAACATTCAAAAGACGATCCGGATAAAAACTCTACTATGGCAGATATGCATTTTTTTAACATGACACCGAATTATGAATATCTCTTAAAACACTATCCCAGAAGTTGGTTTAATATTTATAAAGAAAGGGAAGAAATTGGGAGATCTGCGACATATTTGCATAAAGACGGATGGATGGAAGTAAGCGTTGATGTTCATCCAGATAGTGTAAGTGCCCGAGCAGTTAAAAAGATCGAAGGATATACCAACCTGCTGCAAACGCAGAAAATTTCACAATTCAGACTAAATGGGTTTGTTGATATGATCAAATATCTTAGAGATAAAGGGTCTGTTTATATTGTAAGAATCCCTGCGTTCAAAGGCATGATGGAACTTGAAGATCGATACGATCCCAATTTTAGCCAAAGGATAGAAAATATAGCTAAAGAAAACGGTGTGAAATTTTTTGATTTATCTTCAAACCCTGAAAATTATACATATACAGATGGAAATCATATGTATAAAGAATCCGGTAAGATCTTTACAGCTCAGATTGCCGATTCTATTTTATTGGATAGGAAGAATTTAAAATAGATTCCTCCTGAAATTAATATTATAGATACCGGAACGTATACTTGGGTAATCAATAAACAGATATTTTAAAATCATTCCCCATTTTTTCGGTAAAGGAGCACAGCCAATCTCAAAGCTTCTGTGCATTCTTTTGATATGTTTTTTTATATTCTCCGGCATTGTGCTTTCACCGGAAGCCCAATCATTTACTTCTTTCCACAGAAGAACTCTGGTAGTAGCCGGATTGATTTTCTTAGAATCTACTAGGGTAATTCTGTTATCTTCATGTACACCTCTCACTGCAACTGCTTTATCCAAAATGCCTGGGTAAAGATCAAGATAATAAGACAGACGGAATAAAAACTCAGTATCCTGGTGTAATCTTAAACTGGATTTAAACAACGGGTTCATTTTTTTCATTAAAGAATCCCTGCGTATCGTTAATGCATCAATGCTAAACAATCCAAAACTCCCCAGCATGTATATCTGTCCCTGAAAAACCTCTTGGGGGATATGTCTTTTATAAACTGTCGTAAGCCGGTCGCCGAATAATGAATAATATTGTTCTTTTGCTTTCTCGGAATAATAGTGAACACCGAGCGCTCCGTAGACACCCTCTACATCAGGATTTTTGAAAAGTTCTTTTTCAGCATCAAACCTGTTGGGCAAAAAATAATCATCCGCATCCAAAAAGGCTATAAAATCCCCGGAAGATTTTTCTATCCCTAAATTTCTTGTTGGTCCGGCTCCATGATTTCCTTTGTCAGGATGCTGGTAAAGTTGTACCCGCTCATGTTTTTCCGCAAGATTCTGACATACCTGCCATGCATTGTCAGGAGATTTGTCTTCCACTAAAATGACTTCGAAAACTTCACTGAACTGGAGAGCAGACTCTACTGCCTGGGTCACATATTTTTCTGCATTGTAAACGGGAATAATTACTGAAATTTTCATTGTTGAGCTAAACGAATCTTTTTGTGTCATCTGTGAGAAAAACTAATGCAATATAATCAATTGTAAAGACTTAAACACTAAAAAAATGATTTAAAAATGAATAAACAGGGTTCATTTATTCTTTTGCTCTACAACCTGTTAACACCTCGCTTAAACAATTGCCATCATAAAAGGGAATACCTGAAGTTGATATTATATAAACCGGAACGTATACTCTTATAATCGGTGAATAAATATTTAAGAATCATTCCCCATTTTTTTACCGTAGGGGCTTTTGCAATTTCAAAACTGCGATGCATTCTTTTGATATGGATTTTAATTTCTTCAGAAATGGATTCTTCCCTTCCTGCCCATAAATCGACTTCCCTCCACAGCAATTCCCGAGATACTGCGGGATCTACTATACCTGTATCCACTTTGGTTATCCTATTATTTTCATGCACTCCTCTCATGGCAACAGCCTGGTCAATATTTCCCGGATACAGATCTAAATAATAAGATAAACGGAAAAGAAATTCCGTATCTTCATGAAGTTGTAAGTGGGGTTTGAATAGAAATTTCATTTTTTGCACCAAAGCATCTCTGCGCAGCGTGAGTGTATCAATACTAAATAAACCAAAACTCCCCAGCATATGGATTTGTCCGGGGAAAACTTCTTTGGGAGTATATTTTTTGTAAACGGTGGTCAATCTGTCACCAAATAACTGATAGTATTGCTCTTTTGCCTTTTCGGAATAATAATGAACACCAAGTGCTCCATAGACTCCCTCTACTGCGGGATTTTTGAAAAGTTCTTTTTCAGCATCAAACCTGTTGGGCAAAAAATAATCATCCGCATCCAGAAAAGCAACAAAGTCACCGGTTGATTTTTCTATTCCCAGATTCCTACTTGGGCCTGCTCCATGATTTTTTCTGTCAGGATGCTGGTATAGTTTTACCCGATCATATTTTTCAGCCAGCTGCTGACAAACCCTTAATGCATTATCCGGTGATTGGTCTTCAATAAGAATGACTTCATGAACATCATCAAACTGAAGAGCGGATTCCACAGCCTGAGGGATATATTTTTCTGCATTATAAACGGGAATAACTACTGATATTCTCATTTTTACTTTCTACTTTTACGATAAATTAAATCCTCCTTGTGTTTTTCCGTGTAGTACCACTTTTGAAGTTGAAATTTAAGCTTTTAATTTTACTTTTAAAAATGCAGTAATCTTTTTTTCTACGAAATGATAAAGAAACGCTGCCAGAGCGATTACAACGATGATTTTAAAAATAAAATATGGAATATTAAGATACCCTGTAACCTTAAATTTTCTGAAAAATATCTCCACGAAGGGGTGAGATAAGTACAAAGAATAGGAGATGTCGCCCAAAAAAATCAAAAGACGATTCCCTTTAAATTTAAAAGTATAATCAAACAGAAGAAAGGAAAATACAAATAATGATACAACCAGTAAATTAAGCAAAGCATTTGTTGTAGTAATGATATCCAGTAAAAACAAAATAAAAGTGAGTATTCCGGTAACGGAAATAAGTGCTGCCCATTTCTTATGAATTACTATTTTATCAAGAATCAGGGCAAATACTATTCCTACCACAAAGAATAAGTTCAGAGGACTTGTTACCATTTGGAAATAAGCACCTTGAGGTGGAAAATAAATTCCTGTTAAATAGGTTAAAATAAAAAAGCTGATGATGAAAATATACCTTTTTGAATAAAAAAGAAGAGAGATCCCGAATATCAGGTAAAAAAACATTTCATAGTTCAGCGACCACCCCAGGTACAGTACGGGAAAGATATCTTTCTGGGGAAGAAACAGGATAGAGTGGATGAGCCTTTGAAGGCCGTCTCCATGGAAATAAGTCATCAGACTTTGTCCCATAACCATCCAGCTGAAACTCAGCAAAAAATATAAAGGAACAATCCTGATAAGCCTGCGTTTATAAAATAAAGTAATTTCTTTAGAGGTATTGATGCTGAAATCTTTTTTCCGGGTGGTATAGGCCATGATAAATCCACTGATTACAAAAAATACACTCACGCCGATGCTCCCTCTTCTGAACAGCATATCTCCGAGGGGAAAATTCTCAAAGTTAAGGTAATGTGAAAAGTGAAAACAACATACCAGCAATGCTGATATTCCCCGTAATATTTGTAGATTATTCAGCTTCATGAGAATAAGTGAATCTGTATTTTGTTCTCAGTATGTTGGGATTTTTGACGGTGGCAAGCAATAAGCTTACTGTTTTAGAAAATCCTTTCTTCAGAGATAGTTCAAACGCCTTTTTCTGAAGAGCAATATGTTGTGCTGCTTCTGTATCTAGAGGTTGAAGCTTAGACCAATCATAAAGGGAGTTCCAGAAAAGATGCTGGCGTTGGTTATATTGTGGTGAATATTTTACAATTTTGGTAATCCTGTTATCGTCATGTATACCTCTTACCGCTATAGCCTGATCTATAATTCCGGATTTTAAGTAACAATGAAAAGCCAGCTTGATGATGAAATCAGAATCCTGATGCACCCTGAGAATTTCATTGAATCTTAAATGATGTTTATCAATAGCTGACCTTCTTATTGTAAGGGTGTTGAGATGGAAAAACGTACCGAAAGTTTTCGGTGTAAGTCCCAAGAGACCTCTGAAAACCTCTTTTCCTTCTGCAGGATAATTAACGGTTGTAAGAGAATTGTCTGAAAATTTTGACTGAAATTCCTGTTTTCCTTTTTCCGTTAAATATTCAATACCAATGGCACCGAAAATTCCGTCTATTTTAGGATCATCAAATATTTTTTTTTCAGCATCGAATCTGTTGGGAAGATAGTAATCATCTGCATCCAGAAAGGTAATAAAGCTGCCGGATGATTTTTCGATTCCTAAATTTCTTGAAGCAGCAGCGCCGTGATTTTCTTTGTCGGGATGCTGAAACAGTTTGACTTTAGAATATTCATCTGCCAGCCTTCTACAGATTTCGAGTGAATGGTCTGTAGATTTGTCTTCAACCAGAATTACTTCTTTTACTTCTTCAAACGGTATTGCGGAAAGAACTGATTTTTCCAGAAACTCGCTGGCATTATATACGGGAATGATTACAGAGATATCAAGCATTATAATACGGTTTGGTTGTTATGGGCCCAAAGAGCGAGCTGCAGCAAATTCCAGTGTTTGTTGTCCTTATTCAAAAATTTTTGAGTGGCATCAAAATCAATATAATTAAAAACCTTTTGATTTCGGTCTTTCAGAAGATCATTGGAAAGCTTTATCAGGTTATCTTCATCAAACCAGCTTTTAACACTTAATCCGAAGCCTTGCTTATGCCTGTTCCTTATGGTATCTGTCCAATAGGAGCCCATGGTTTCACGAAGAATAATTTTATCATTTTCATTGGAGAGTTTCAATTGATCAGGGAGCTGAATGCAGAATTCAGCAAAGTCAATATCCAGGAATGGTGTTCTTACCTCCAAGGAGTTGGCCATAGCCATTCTGTCTGATTTCACCATCATATTACTGGGAACATAGTTTTCCAGGTCAACTCTCATGATATCGTTTAATGAGTTCGGGTTGGGAGTGAAGCTGTATTTCTGTTGGTAGTCTGTGAAGATTCCCAGCATGTTACGTTCTTCTTTATTAAAATCATTTCTCACCGAATTCAGATGAAAATCCAAAATAGAGTTGTATTTCAGATTTTGTTGAGTAAGGAAAGAAACAGGTTTTATTTTCTGATAAAGACTGAGCCCGAACTTAGCAATGAGATTTTGATAGCTGAAGTGGTTTTTCAGTTTATTTTCTACCGTATAAAAATGATATCCGCCAAACAATTCATCACCTGCGTCTCCTGAAAGGGCTACAGTAAGATTTTTTCTTGCATTTTTACATATTTCATAATGCGGAATAAAAGAAATATCGGAAAAAGGTTCGTCAAAAAAAGGAGAGATGTTGAGCAGGGATTCTGCCAGGTCTTTCTTTTGTTCATGAACTTCAATATGATGGGTTTTGTATTTATCCGCTATTTCTTTGGCATATTTAAGTTCACTGTCTTTATGGTCATAACCAAAACTAATGGTCGTCTGATGAGGTAAGAATTCATCAACGAGGGCTACTACAGATGAAGAGTCCAGACCTCCGCTCAGGAAACTTCCTACCTGAACATCTGCAATAAGTTGTTTTTTAACTGCATTTTTTAAAAGGTAAATAAACTCTTCTTTAGCATCCGATAAACCGATCACCCTGTCTTTAGCGGGAAGGCTGTAATAGCGGGAAACTGTAATCTTTCCATCTTTCCAGATCAATTGGTGAGCTGGAGGAAGGGCGAAAATATTGCTGTAAATACTTTGATAGCTATTTACATATCCATATTGCAGATAATGAGAAATGGCTTCAGGATTTACTTTGGGCTGTATCAGGCCGGAAGCTAAAATGGCTTTGATCTCTGATGCAAAAATAAATTCATTATTATTTCCTATGGCGTAATAAAAAGGTTTTTCTCCGAACCTGTCTCTTGCACAGAATAGCTGCTGTTTCTGATCATCCCAAATAGCAAAGGCAAACATTCCCGGCAGGTCATGAATGAGGTTTTCCTGCTTTCTTTGATACATTGCCAAAATGACTTCTGTATCTGAACCTCCACGGTAAGGATATTCAGTATATTGTTTTTTGATATCCTGATATCCGTAGATTTCACCATTCAAAACGATACATTCATTTTTTGTATTGGAGAACATCGGTTGTTTTCCATTTTCAGACAAATCGATAATGGAAAGTCTGCGATGGCCTAAAGCAGCGTTTTCATATAATTCATAATGTGAAGAATCAGGGCCGCGGTGGATTAATGAATCCGTCATCTTTTGGATCTCTTCGTGATAATTTCTGGCGTTATTGCCTATAATTCCCGCTATTCCACACATAATTGTAAATTTGTTGACTATATTAATTGTTATACTAAGATAAGATATTAAATGTAAAATTCCCGGTTTAGAGTAAAATAGGGCCTGTTTTACAAGAATTGTTCATTTATAATATATTTTAAAGATTAAGAAAAGTAGGACCAGGCTTAATCAGTTGATTTCGTAATTTGCCTAGCTGTTCTCCATCCTTTGAGATTTTTTTATACTTTAGGGAGAGTTTCCTGTATTGACTTATATTTCCTATGGCAAGGTTTTTAATCATACTCTGTCTCAGTGATTTTTTTTCCCGTTGCAGTGCATCAGGAAGATTGGGATTCATAGAATTGATTTCAACGCGTAAATCTTCAAATTTGGTAAAATCTATTTTATGCAGGGATTGTACCCCGTCATGTACGACTTTACTTCCGGGAACCAACAGCACTTTCTTTTGATGAAAGTGGATCCGGTTTACATATTCGTCATCTTCACCATAGTGAAAAAAATAAGGATTGAATCCTCCGATTGTTTCTATGGTTGCTTTCGGAAGCAGCCAATGAGCAGCGTTCACGAAATGAATTTCATAGTAGGGTTTCAATGTCTGAAAATACAAATCCGAAATCATCCTGGTCGATTCATAATTTTTGGCAATATACTGGTCCAGAAATATATCAAGGTACTTTTCTGATCCGTCTATATGGATAGGGCTTATAATTCCGATTTCTTCCGGATCAGGGTGGCTATAATATATCTCAAGCATTTTTTCCATGCTATCCGGATACAGCCATGCATCCTGATTCATCAGGTAAAAAAAATCAGCTCCGTCTTTGTATGCTTTTTCAATTCCTATATTGTTGGCTTTTCCGAATCCCAGATTGGTTTCAGATTGAATAAAGCTGACTTCAGGAAAATGGGTTTGGATGTATTCCTGGGTACCATCTGTAGACCCGTTGTCTACCACAAGGCATTTTACAGGAACGGATGATTTTCTTAAACTGGTGAAGCATCGTTCAGCCCATTTCATGGCGTTATAGGTAACAATAATAACATGAATCTTAGACATTGTTTTTTATAATTTATAGCAAATTATGGATTTTAAAATAGATAAAATAAAAGATCTTCTTAAGGAAATCATCAAGCTTTGGAAATGTTAGAAATCCTTGTGTAATAAGAAGCATTTTCCAGGTTAAATTAAATAAAATGAGAACAAAGGCGATGATTTCCTGTTTTCGACTAAGCACTAGTTTCTGTTCCAGAGCAATAAATATTGTCAATAAGGAAAAGAAAATATTGACCCATCTCCCCCAATCTACTGCCATATAAAATAATGGAAGGAGAAATACAATTTGTATAGCCAAAAATATGAAATTGATTTTAACCTTATTGAACTTACAATATATGTGGAATGCAAGTGTCCCTAATAATATACTAATAGCATACGTCTGATAATCGTAAAAATGACCTTTATAATGCCCCAGGACATCAAAATTAGTATCATAATCAAAAATCCCCATTTCACTAAGGGTTAATCCATGGGCTTTAAAAAATGAAACCGTATTTTCTGTCTTTATATCGATTCCGAATTTATAGAGAAGAAGCATAATAATGACAGAGGGGAAAAACTGATAGAGGAGTATCTTTTTTATTTTACTAATTGATGACCCACTGTTTTTCATAAAATAAGCGAGGCCTACAAAAGGTAAATAAAAAAACGCTGCTTCATGGGTTAGTAGTGCAATAATAATAAAAAACGTAATGGTAATGTCTTTAATAAAGACCTTGGAACGGAGACATAAAATATATACCAAGTATAAAAAGAAAAATAAAATTTCTTTTTTTGAAGCAATATTGGGATCTTTTACCATCATTCCGAAACCCACAGGGAGCAATACGAGCATTACTACAAGAAGGTTGTTTTTTTCTTTCCAAAAAAGCTTGAATAAAAGAGAAAAAAAGACAGTATAGAGTAAAAAAATGAATGCAAAGACAATATGCTCAAGCTTGATATCAGTTAGCTCATTGATCCATATAAAGAGGGTACCTAATAGTCCTCTTCGTTTAAATCCACCATCCTGGTAATTGATGATCCATTCTCCAAAATACCAACCACCCTTGTTCAGGACGATAAGATTATATGAAGTTTTAATACTGAAATAATAATATATAATTAATATAAAGCCAATAATGTAATTGATCAGTTTAGTTTTCATAATTATTGATGTAGAGTATAGGGAATAAATAGTTTAATCAATAAAAATTTCTTTAAACCTATCCATTACAGGATGTGGCAAAAATTTCTCGTATAATGACTTTGCCGACAAGTTAAGTTTCGCATCTAAAATAATATCCTGAAGCTCTTTACTGTCGTGATAATAATAAGCCTGATCTTTTAGATGACTGATGTGTGCTTTTTCCGGAGGATTAGCAAATGCAATAACCGGTTTTCCCTGAATGGCAAATTCAGCAACAGTGATCCCAAAAGTTTCTCCTCTTTCACGAGCATGCAGTAATGCATTGCAGGTATTGATGAATTTTTGCTTCATAATAATATCCGAGCTGGGAGGAAGGAATATAATATTGGAAGGAACCGATTTCCACCATTTCTTTTTAAGAAAAGGATCTACTCCCATAAAAATAAAATAAATATCCTTATATCTGGATGCTATTTTTTCTATGGTTTTCTGTGCAAAAATAATATTGAAACTGATGTATCCCCCATAATATCCGAATACTTTTGCTTTTGGAGGAATATTCAATTCTGCTCTTAAATCTTGATCTGTTTGGGTTTCAAAATTAACCATATGGGGAACATAAGGAAATTTGGATCCGGTCATTTCTTCACTGAGCCATTCAGAGACATAGGCATATACGTCCCCATGAGGTTCAAAATGTGTAAAAACACTATGTATTGCACTTTTAGTTTCTTGGGTATCTATCCCGTCAATATATCCATTTTTAATAGCATAAAATAGATCTACATTATTTTCATTAATAATTTTATCTACTTCACTGAAGTCAGAATAACCATGTACTTTGAAACGTTTTTCAAACTTTTCAATACCTAGCGGATGATTGGTTTTTGAGTTTTTGTTATATACAATTATAGACTCATTTCCCAGATATCTTTCATTGAAATCTGCATAATCGTAAACTGCTATAGAAGTTCCTCTGTAGTTGAGTTCATCTTCATGGAAAAGAATTTTCATCCTGTTTATGTTATTTAAATATTTTTTTCAGTTTTCCTTTTATCTTTTGAAGAATTGTCTTTTTCGGATACTTGGTCAGGTCATTGTGCATAAAAAGTCCTTCGCCCTGTGCAATTTTAAAATTTTGCTTCACCCACCATGCGGCTATATTTCTTTCCAGGGATGCTGTTTCCCCTGAAAAAGGGATAATAGTTTCCAGCAAAAAACTTTTTCTGACAAGATAAGGATTATTGGTCCAATTGGCCCAACGGGAAGTGGTTATAAAATATTCACCTTGTTTCTGAATTTTATCCGGAAATTCTAAGGCAGGATCCAACCAGTGTAATGATTCCAGGAGATGAGGTGAAGTACATTCGTGCCAGTCATCATAATAGTTGAGTTCATTTCCTTTGTGTCTGATTGAAATCAGCGGATATCCGGGATTTTTGCGGCTCCGGTAACGAATGACATCAAATCCGTTATTCAGCATTTCTAATCCACTTTTAAGGCGAGAATATACTGTTCTTTCATCTTCAATAAGCTCAAAATCATGTTCCAGAAAGAGAATGTTTTCACAAACTGCATTTTCTGCCAAAGCTTTCATTCCTTTCCCGATTCCGATATTATCTTGTAAACCGATATATCTGACTTTATATTGATCAGCTGTTTTTTTATCTTCTTCACTTACTTCCTGAAAAAGAACAACAATATCATCAATCATATCCAGGAGACCATATTTTTGATATGATTTCAACGTGTTTTTAAGGGTTTTCCCACTTTTCCAGGAAAGGATACAGATACTTACAGGGAGCTTTTCCATATTCATGTTGCTTAAAGGTTCAGGAATGGATGTTGAGCTGTCATAGATGTTTTTCTTGCCGTTTCAATCTCTCCGAATTTTTTTGAAAAATACCGGTACTGCTCTCTATAAAATTTTGCCTCATTGATATTTCCTTTGACCCCCATTTTCAGGAGATAGGAAAGGAGGGCTTTTTTTTCTCTTTTGATATTGAAATCATAATTGGGATCCAGGTATTTTGTTTCCCGTTGCATTTGCATGGAAAGTCTTGCTGTTTTTATTACTTCAGCTTTGCTATTGGGTTCTTTTTTATAGAAGGATTGTACGGTATCGTGAACTACTTTACTTTTTGAACATACAATTATTTTCAATCCGAAATAAGAGATTCTGTTGACATATTCATAATCTTCAGCCCCGTGAAAAAAATACGGATTGAATCCACCTACTTTCTCAATAATTTTCCTGGGAATACACCAATGTGCTGCATTTACGAAGCTTATTTCGTAATACGCTTTGGTCTCTTTAAAATAGATATCTGAAAGCATTCTGTTATTTCTGAGATCTTTGGCCAGGTAATTTTCAAAATGCAGATCCAGCTTTTTCTCACTTCCGTCAAGATGCATAGGGCTTAAAATACCGATCTGGGTGTTGTCAGGATAGGTATGGTAAACATCAAGTAATTGCCGGAAACTGTCAGGATAGATCCATGCGTCCTGATTCATCAGGTAAAAGAATTCAGCTCCCTCCTTATATGCTTTTTCGATCCCCATATTATTAGCTTTTCCAAATCCGGCATTTTCGGGAGATTGTATAAAATCCACTTCAGGGAAATGAGTCTTTACATACTCCTGGGTACCGTCTGTAGAACCGTTATCTATCACAATACTTTTAACAGGAACCGAAGAATGCCTCAGACTTGTAAAACATTTCTCTGCCCATTTCATGGCATTATAAGTGACAATTATGACATATATATCCGCCATCTTAAATATATTTTTGAGTTAGTGTTTCTAAATACGCTTCCGGGCTTACTTCTGCGAAAAATGAAGTAATGTCTTCTCCAAAGTCTACTTTATAAAAATCTCCTTCATCGATTTCCGAATAGATTCCTTTCTGATGTGTCTTTTTTTCAATTGCTCCAATGATTTCCTTTAAATCATAGTAATACGGAAAAGCACAATTTACAATACCATTATCAAGAAGGATACAATGGGTTTTCAGGAACCGGGTAATATCCTCCATGTCAATCAATAATCTTCGGGCTTTGTTATGAACTACAAACCGATTATTGTTTGTTATCTGATTTTTCAGGTAATTAAAAAGTGTATTGGGATTTCCTCCTTTTCCTACAATATTACCAATTCTCAGAATAAGATAATTTTCTGAATGTTTTTTAATGTAATCCTCAATGGACAGCTTATGCAAAACGTAATGGCTGCCTTGTTTGGATTGGTCTTTTACACTTAACGTGGAAAAGTAAATTATTTTTTTATCGTTATTGCTTTCAAGGGAATTCTTTAAAAGACTGAACTCTCTTTCAAATTCAGAACTTCTGGTTTCGAGGGAATTTGAAACACCGGAAGCAAAGAATACATACTCCTCTGAATCTATATTTTTTAATGCATTGGCGATAAGTCCGTTTCCTATGATCATTATCAATGTGTTTTTTAATAGTACAAAACTATATTTTTTAAAAGCCCAAGGTGGTTTCAGATTGTTTTGGTCATTTGAATTTTTTTAATATTGATGCCAGCTTTCTGTGAATCTTTAAACCTAATTGTCTGTTGGCTTGTCTAAGTTCTTCTTCATTTTTATTCGTTTCTGTAAACCATCGGTTGAATAAATGAATCTTATTTTGAATAATATATTTCGAAGCTTGTTTTTTTTCAATGCTTGTGAGAATGGCTTTTTCAAAAGCGAGAGAAGCGGCTTCCCAATTATACCATTCTGTAGCAGTTTGTAGTGCATTTTTCTTTAAAAACTCCAGTTTTTGAGGATTGTCTTTTAATATATTAATGTATTCAAGAATGGCGGAATCATCATTCATTCTAGCAATGAATGAATTGAAGTCATGCTTCATATATTCATCATGGCCTGTGACATTATAAGTAATTGCTGTCCCGCCACAATGGAACATTTCCAGCGGTGGCCCGAACATTCCTTCTACGGTGCTTAGTTTAACCAATACATCACACGATCGGTAAATTTTTTGGGTTTCATGGGTAGGAATATTAGAAAACACTCTGTCGACTCCCCCATAATTTTGAATCGGTGAATTTGTCAGAAGCCAGATTTCATCCGCTTTGGATTGTTTACAAATTTCAATGGTCTTAGGTACATTCTTGAAGCTGCTTTGAATATTTCCTTCAATCAAAACCCTGAGTTTTCCATTTTTTCTAGAAGCATAACATTCTCCTGTAGGAGAATAGTTTTCTTTTCTGATCCCATTAAGCACTAGCTCTGCATCTATATCATATTTTTCCTTTACATATTTCTGAATCCAACTGGCTTCAGTGATGATATTAAGGCCTAAAAGATAGGTGGCTTCAGCTGCATTTTGATTATTGAAATCCTGATCAGGGTAAAATTTAGATTCTACTGACTGATTAAAATAGAGATAAGAGGATGCATTTAAGTTGGCAAGCTGATAACATGTACGCCAGAATGTAGCAATAACAACATCAAAATTAATATCTTCGGCCTCTTTTAAGGTTGTTCTTGGTATTTTGTCTATTCCCTCAAACCATGCAATATCTTCATTTTTAACAAGGTGATCGAAAATAAGGACTACTTCAATATTTCCTCTTTCATGAATGTGAGAAAGATGTTCAAAAATAACATTATTACCTCCGGAAAGAGAAGGAGAAGCAAGTATACCTATTTTTAATTTTTGTTTCATCTTGTTTTCATCTTTAGTTCTGATAAGTTTTGGATACAATATCAGAAAAATTTACATGCTATTTTGTAAAGTGAGGGAGGAATATGATTTTGAATACAAAAAATAAGTCTTTTAACATGAAAAGGATATTTTTTATACAAAGTAAAAAATTCTTCGGAAATATCCTGACCTGATAGATATTTTTGTTGAATGAATCCGTTGATTTTATCCTTTACTTTTCCATCTTTATCAAACATGGTTTGAAGCATTACGAATTCTGTTTCTACTCTTTCTGCTCTTGTTTTTGATATATTTTCAGCATGTGTTCTATAATAAGCTAGTTTTTCAGGAATATAAGAAATCAGGTATTTTTCATTTATTTTCAGCCATCTATAATAATCTTCTACAATGAACTTTGAGTCATATTTTCCTGTCTCTATTAATGCTTTTCTTCGCATCATTACAGTAAGAGCAGGAATACGGTTCCCTTTGATCAGTTCCTGCCTAAAAACAAGAGGAGCTACATTCCCTGATGTATTATAATCAGCAATATCTGGAATAATAGCTGAAGAATCATCTACTGCGAATGTGTCTGTATAGATCATTCCAAATTCCTCTCCCAATGATTCCAGTTTAGAAACACAACGTTCAATAGCCTCAGGATGTAGAAAATCATCGGCGGCAATAAGTTTAATATATTTTCCTTTGGCTAATTCAATACACTCATTAAGCATTTGTGCCAACCCGGTATTATAAGAATGAAAGTTTTTTTCTGCTGGATATTCATTCTCCTTTAACCATTGCTCAAAAATCTTAACCGAATGATCTTGAGAAGCATCATCCCCAACAATCAGCTGAATGTTTTTATAAGTTTGATGCTTTACAGAGTTTAGATTTTCCTTAATGTATTTTGAATGGTTGTAGGAAACAACAACAATTGTTACTAATGGGCCCTCCATTTTAGAACTCATTTATGGCTTTTATAATAGCAGAAATTTCTTCTTTATCTAATACAGAAGATATTGGCAGGCTGAGGACTTCCTGATGCATTTTTTCCGTAATAGGGAAAGATAGGTTGTTGTATTCTTTGTATGCTTCCTGCTGATGAGGAGGAATAGGGTAGTGGATAATTGTTTGTATTCCTTTTTCTGTCAGGTAAGTTTGTAATTCATCTCTTTTCTCAGTTCTGATTACAAAGACATGCCATACATGTTCTTTTTCATCAGCAGGATTTTCAGGAAGTATGATTTTTGGATTGGTAATACCGGAGATGAATTTTTTTGCAATCTCACGACGAGTATCATTTTCGTGGCTGATGTATTTTAATTTTACATCTAAGACTGCGGCCTGTAGTTCATCCATCCTGGAATTCAGACCTTTGTATATATTTACATATTTTTGATTAGAACCATAATTTGCCAAAGCACGTATCGTTTCAAACAATTTTTCATCATTAGTTGTTACAGCTCCTGCATCACCTAATGCTCCCAGATTTTTACCGGGATAAAAGCTAAATCCCGAAGCATCACCCAGGTTTCCGGATTTTACTTCTTTCCACTCAGCTCCGATTGCCTGAGCATTATCTTCAACAATCTTTAAATTGTATTTTTGGGCCAGGTTTTTTAGCTCCTCTGAAAAAACAATTCTTCCCTGGAGATGAACGATCAGAATTGCTTTTGTTTTAGAAGTTAGTTTTTCTTCAATTTTTGAAATATCAATATTATATGTTTGGGCATCCGGTTCCACAAAAACAGGAACTAGTCCGTTGTCCGATAATGCCAGTATAGAAGCAATATAGGTATTTGCTGGTACAATAACTTCATCTCCCGGTTTCATAAGACCAAGCTCAATATAAGCACGAAATATAAGGCGTAATGCGTCTAAACCGTTGGCTACTCCAAGAGCATATTTTGTACCTATATATTGTGCTAAATTCTTTTCAAAAATTTTAGTTTTCTCTCCAAGGAGAAACCAGCCTGAACGAAATGTTTGCAGTAAAGCATCTTCTATTTCCTGCTGATAGGTAAGGTTAATTTTTTGTAAATCTAAAAACTTAATCATTCTCGTACCCGTTTTTTAATTTCCAATTTTCAAAACCTTCTTTTTCCCAGGGTAGGCCTCTTGAGAAGTTATACGGCCATGGATAATGAGATTTGCCTGTTTCTTTTGATTTTAGTTCACGAACATCCTTTATACTTTTTGCAGGGTTACCTATAATCAAAGAATAATCTTCATGCTTTCCTCCCACAAGAGATTGTGCTCCTACCAAACAATGTTTTCCTATTTTTGTAGCAGGCAGTAAAACTGTACCCACAGCAATTTGAGAAAAATCTCCAACTGTAGGACCGACACAAGTGTTGGATGGCGGAGTGGGATCGTTCGTAAATACTACATATGGATAAATGAAAACATAATTTCCTATTTTAGATTGTTGTCCAATATGTACATTACTATGCAGCCAGCAGTTATCCCCGAATTCTACATAGCCTTGTATATCGGATACTGTACCAATCCTGCAATTATTTCCAAACTTTGAGTTTTCTCTGATAGTTACACGGTGGCCTGTGGAAAACTTTTTTCCGAAAGAAGAACCAGCATATAAAATGCTGTGACTTCTTATGAAAGCTCCTTCCTCTAGTATTGTTTTTGGATTTTCATAGTTGTCACTGAAGTAATAATCATTGAGAGGCTCACCAATTATGCAATCATTACAGATAACAGAATTATCTCCAATAATTACATTGTCATATATAACAGAATTGTCTCCGATCTTTACGTTTTTTCCTATGACAGCTTTTTCACTTACATATACGTTCTTGTTATTAAATTTCATAAATTATATTTTATTTAAATGTCTTTTTTTGATCTATAATCTTTCTAAAATCTTCGAAGCTTCTAAAATAATCTTCTTCTTCATAAAGTTCTGAAGCAAGGCAAAGTAAAACAGCATTGTGAGAAAATTTAATATCTCTCCAAACCAATTGAGGTATGTATAATCCTTTTGTTGGATGATCTAATATGAAGGTTTCTTTGTTTCCCTCTCTATCTTCAGTATTAAAGGTAATTGTACCCGAAACTGCAAAAATAATCTGTTGAAGTTTCTTATGAGCATGCCCTCCTCTTGTTATGTCTTGTGGAGTATAGTATGTCCAATAAACACGTTGTATGTTAAATGGTACATTTTTTTCGACTTCAGCTATGGTTATGTAACCTAATTCTGAAGATCCTATCTTATTAAAAGTTATGATGGTTGGTTTAGTGTTTTCCATAGATATAATTAAATAGTTCTACAAACTGTTCAAAATTAATTATAAAATTACTATCAGTATGTACTCCATCATTTGCATATAATTGAGTATAAAAATCTACTTCGAAAATCTTTGCCAGATTCGAAAAGGCAGTAAACTCTTTTGCATTATCCGGAATAAAACAGATAGCTTGTGGATTATTTCCACAGAAAAGCATGTTTGACCAAGCAGCTCCTGAAATACCAACAATAAATTTAGCATTTTTAAAATAACTGATCTGGTCTTCAATACTCAATTCTTCAAGATAGACTGGAACAAATCCAAATTTTTTCAAATATTCTAAAATCTGATCTTGATTTTCTGCTACACGATGGGTATTCTTTCTGTATAAAAATATTCTTTCCGGTAGGTTGCTTACCATTGATAACTTTTGAGAAATTATATGAGAAAAACTACGGATGATTTCGGGATTGTAAAAAGTACCTTCTGCTTTAATAAAATGATCAAGGCGATTAAACGGGACATGATTGAAATCATTGATGTAATAAAGATCTTTTACTCTATATGTTTTATCCGGGCTTAAATATTTTACGTTAAATTTATTTTCAGTTAAAATTTCCAATATTTTTTTCATACTGGGGGTTTTGAGTATAACCTCATTAACAAGTATTGTCTGACAGTATTTTTTATTAAATACAATAAGTTTTGGCATTATTTCTATGAGGAAATGAAACCAATTCCAGGAACCGTTTCCTCCCAGAAAAAATCCCTCATCGAGTTCTTCAGTTTTTTTGAGGTCTACTTTAGCGTTTTTACTGTCATGTGCCGTTACAAAACCTTCGTTGAATCTTTCATTTTTGCTTCTATAGGCTATCAATTGTTTACCAAGTAAAACTGCGGAGGAGTGAATATCAATAATGGCATTCTTAAATAGATAAATCGAAATCTCTGGGGTAGAAGTTTGAATATAATGTTCGACACCATTTAAAGATTTTGGTAAATAATTTTTAAAAATAGTTTTGTTATATAGCGTTTGAACAATATTTTCTTTACATTTTTCAATGTTCTTTATGGTAACTATCTGAGATGCAGGACTGTATTTGTAGTTGTATACTGTCTTCTTAAAATAACTGGAAAGAGATTTGTTACTTTTAATATATGAAACGAGTTTTTCTATAACAGTTGCCATTGGAAGCTAGTTTTAATAAATCCAGGTTCTATTCCCAACCATTCTCCTAATTCTTTACCTTTCTCACTTATTCTGAATGTTAATAAGTCTTCTTCATGTAAAACACTTTCATGAATATTTCTTATAATATACAGGCTAAGAACATATTCCCCGACATTTAAGAATTCTTTGGGAATATCACATAAAAGTTTATTGTTGCCGGGTTGTAACGAAACCTTATTGAAATTGCTCATCGTAAAGAGAATATCATTATTGAAATTTTTTACGATATAGGAAAGGTGGTAATCGTTGCTGTTATCTTTTATCGTAATGTCGGTGAGAAGGTTAAATTTCTGATTCTCTTTAAAATCAGCTTCATTAGTTTGTAAATTTTCATCCACTAAAGAAATGCTATTGAGTTCAAAAAGATCGTTTTTAAAATCCTTATGGTCACCTAATATGACGCTGTTACCAAACGATTGCTTATCACCATTGTAGACACTTAATGCTTTATCTGTTGTACCATTATAGATAATATTTCCGTTTGACATTACAATTCCTTGATTGCATAGAGATTTTATAGCGGTCATATTATGACTTACAAACAATATTGTTCTACCTTGATCATTAGTGACGTCAGACATTTTAGCCAAACATTTTTTCTGGAATTCTGAATCTCCCACAGCTAAAACTTCATCTACAATCAGGATTTCGGATTCTAAATGCGCAGCCACAGCAAAAGCCAGCCGCACATACATTCCTGAAGAATATCTCTTTACAGGAGTATCGATATATCTTTCAACACCTGAAAAATCTACAATTTCATCGAATTTACGTTTGATTTCTTTTCTGGTCATTCCCAGAATGGCGCCGTTCAAAAATACATTTTCACGGCCGGTCATTTCAGGATGAAACCCTGTTCCTACCTCCAATAATGAAGCAATTCTTCCATTAGTATATATTTTTCCGGTGGTAGGCTTGGTTACCTTACTTAAAAGTTTCAAGAGTGTTGATTTTCCAGCACCGTTTCTGCCAATAATTCCTACGGCATCACCCTGTTCTATTTCAAAATTAACATCACGAAGTGACCAGACATAATCAGAATTACCTTTGGAAGTTCTATCGTTGGCCTCACCTATTTTCAGATATGGATCTTCCTTACCTCTTACTCTATGCCAGAATCTGTTGAGGTCATGGGATAGAGTACCTGTTCCGACCTCACCCAGACGATACTGTTTTGATATGTTTTCTGCCTTTAAAGCTAGCATGTTTTAATGTTTTAAATTTTCACTCAAGTGTTTTTTATGTACAATGGTATTTATACCGTGTCCATAAATGTTTTTTCAACCTTGTTAAAAGTTATTACTCCCACAACAAGAAGGAGTAAAATAATAATTGTGCTGGCAACCAACATTACGGGAGAAAAGTCTCCAACTCCCAGCCATCCATATTTGAAGCATTCAAAAATACCTGTGAGAGGATTAAACTTTGCCAGCTTTTTGAAATATCCGGGAAGCATAGATACGGGATAAATAACCGGAGTCGCATACATATACAATGTAATGCCGAAAGCTAATAACATGCTTAGATCCTTATATTTCGTAGTCAATGCTGAAAAAATCATTCCCACACCTAAGGCAAACAGAGCCATAAGGATTAGTAAGAATGGAGTAGCTAAAACCCACCAGTTAGGGGAAATTTCATTATTAAAAACATAATAGATCCAGACGATAAGAAATAATAGAAATTGCACACTCAAACGCATTAGATTTGAAATGACAATAGAAATAGGAGTAACTAATCTTGGAAAATATACTTTGCCGAAAATATTGGAATTCCCTGTAAATGTGGCTGAAGTTCCAAGTAATGCTCCTGAAAAATAATTCCATAAAGTAACTCCGGCAAGGTAAAATATAACCCCGGGAGCTCCATCTGTAGGAAGCTTGGCAAATCTTCCGAAGATGATCAAGTAGGTAATCGTTGTAAAGATGGGATTAATAAAAAACCAGATCGGTCCTAAAATAGTTTGTTTAAAACTTGATATAAAGTCTCTTTTGACAAACATGTAAATAAGATCTTTATACCTCCATACTTCCTTGAGCTTTAAGTCAAATAAAGAATGATTGGCTTCAATCGTTTCGGTCCACTTTTGGTGTGGGTCATTCATCTGTGTAAGTTTTTACAAATTTATAATAATTAATTCTTATTTTGTAGTTTGTGAATACATGTTCATATAAACTGAAAATATGGACTAATATATTAATATTTGTTGTTATGAACAAAAAACTATTGACCATAGGGCCAATAGTTTATGGAATTTATTAATTATATTACTATTTGTTGACGAGTTTTTTCAGATATTCACCATATCCGCTTTTTCCATACTTGGCAGCTGTTTCCAGTAATTTCTCTTCAGTAATGAATTGATTTCTGAAAGCAATTTCTTCAATACATCCGATTTTGAACCCCTGTCTCTTTTCAATCACACTTACAAATTCTGAGGCATCGTGTAAAGAATCAAATGTTCCTGTATCCAGCCAGGCTGTACCTCTGTCCAGTACTCCTACTTCTAATTTTCCTCTATTTAAATAAACATTGTTGACATCTGTAATCTCAAGCTCACCCCTTGCTGAGGGCTGAATATTTTTAGCAATTTCTACTACCTCATTGTCGTAAAAATATAATCCGGGAACAGCATAATTGGATTTTGGATTCAGAGGTTTTTCCTCAATAGAAACAGCTTTAAAATTATCATCAAAATCTACCACTCCGTATCTTTCAGGGTCTGCTACATGGTAGGCAAAAACAACACCACCATCCGGATTGGTTTTGTTTTTTAATAATGTTCCCATCTCGGAGCCATAGAAGATATTATCACCCAAAACAAGAGCCGCTGAATCATTACCGATAAACTGCTCTCCCAGGATAAAGGCCTGTGCAAGTCCGTCCGGACTTGGCTGTATTACATATTCTATATTGCATCCAATCTGGGACCCATCCCCCAAAAGCTTTATAAATCCCGGCTGATCGTGTGGGGTAGTGATAATTAATATATCTTTTATTCCGGCTAAAAGAAGCGTGGAAAGCGGATAGTAAATCATGGGTTTGTCATAAACAGGCATAAGCTGCTTGCTTACAGCAATAGTTAGGGGGTAAAGTCTTGTTCCGGAACCTCCGGCTAGTATTATTCCTTTCATCTTTTATTATTTGGTATTCTCTATTGCATAGTCCATTTGATTTTTAATATTTAAGTCAATAGCAGGAGTCATCATAAGAGCAGAATTGTCTTTTGATAATTGGCCGCCAATACTTCTGTAAAACCTAATCATCTCTTTTAGGCTTTTTTCTGAAATAAAAGAAAATGAACTATATAATGAAATTTTAAAATCATCAAAATTAAAATTGCTGATGATTGATTGAACTTGTTCTTTAGTGAGTAATTCCTTGGGGGGATTTACATTATAATCGAACATTTTACGTTCAAGATAATCTTTGGCATAATTAATCAATGCTTTTTTATAATGAGCAACTTCTATAAATTCATCGATTAATTTCTGTTGGGATGAGTTGGCCATTGCCGGAGGAGAGGGTAAATCCTGTGCTCCGGCAAAAGAAGAAGATATTATAAAAAGTAATGAAAAAATATACCTCATGTAGATTAATTGTATTGCTTTTCGTAATATTTTTGATAATCTCCGCTGGTTACATTTTCCAGCCATTCTTTATTTTCAAGATACCAGTCAATAGTTTTACCCAATCCTTCTTCAAAGGTTACAGATGGTTTCCATCCTAAATCTTTATTTAGTTTGGTTGCATCAATGGCATAACGTTTATCATGACCAGGCCTGTCTTTTACAAATGCGATCAGCTTTTCAGAATATCCTTCGGGTTTCCCTAGTTTAGCATCCATTTGCTTTATTAATTCTTTTACCAGATCAATGTTTTGCCACTCGTTAAAACCTCCGATATTATAAGTTTCCCCGGTTTTTGCTTCATTGAAGATCTGATGAATTGCTCTGGCATGATCAATGACAAATAACCAGTCTCTTGTATATTTACCATCACCATAGATAGGTAAAGGTTTTTCATTGATGATATTGGAAATACACAATGGAATCAATTTTTCCGGAAAGTGGTTTGGTCCATAGTTGTTTGAACAGTTGGATACAATAAATGGCATTCCATATGTGTTTCCATATGCTCTTACCAAATGGTCGGAAGCTGCTTTTGATGCTGAGTAAGGAGATTGCGGGTCATAAGGTGTTGTTTCCAGGAAAAATCCTGTTTCTCCTAAACTTCCATATACTTCATCAGTAGAAACATGATAGAAGAGGTTCGTTCTTTTTTCATCCGGGAATCTTCCATGGGTATGATCAGGATTCAATGTCCAGAATTCTTTACAAAGATTAAGAAGATTAGCTGTGCCGTTTACATTGGTATTGATAAATGCCATCGGGTCTGTAATACTTCTGTCTACGTGGCTTTCAGCGGCCAGATGTACAACAGCGTCCGGATTATATTTTTCAAAAACTCTTCTCAGCTCTTCCGGCTTGGTAATATCTGCTTTTTCAAAAATGTAGTTAGGCTCATTTTCGATGTCTTTCAGGTTTTCCAAATTTCCTGCGTAGGTAAGAGCATCAAGATTGATGATGGTACTGTCCGGATTGTTTTTTACAAATTCTCTTACAACATGTGATCCGATAAATCCTGCTCCTCCTGTAATAATAATATTTTTCATTTATTTTGAGATTGTCTTTCTACCTATACTTTTATAATAAAATCCATTTTGCTCCGGGATTTCAAGCGGATACATATTTCTGCCGTCAAAAATAGCCTTATTTTTCATCTTTTTCGCGATAAGATCGAAATTCGGGTTTTTAAATTCCGGCCATTCTGTAGCGATCAATAAAGCATCTGCCTCTTCCAAGGCATCGTACATGCCCTTAGCATATTGAATTTTATCGCCAAGAAGCTTTTGTACATTGTTTTCAGCAATGGAATCATATGCTACAATTTCCGCGCCTTTTTCTAATAGCAGATTGATATTGTCTAAAGATGACGCTTCACGAATATCGTCTGTGTTGGCTTTGAAAGCAAGTCCCCATATGGCAATTTTTTTACCTGTGAGGCTTCCCCCAAAATATTTTTCAATTTCAGAAACCAAAATGACTTTCTGGGAAGTATTTACTTTTTCTGTGGCTTCCAGAATCTGAAAATCAAAATTTTCCTGCTTTCCAGATTTAATCAAAGCTTTTACATCTTTAGGAAAACAGCTTCCTCCATACCCGATTCCGGGAAATAAAAAACGATGACCAATTCTGTCGTCACTTCCCATTCCGAGTCTCACCTTATCTACATCTGCACCTACTTTTTCGCAATAATTGGCAATTTCATTCATAAAAGTAATCTTTACTGCTAAGAATGAATTAGAGGCATATTTGGTAAGTTCAGAAGATTTTTCATCCATGAATATGATAGGAATTCCGGTATTGGTGAATGGCTGATAAATTTTAGACATAATATCCTTTGCTCTGTCGGAGCTTGCACCTACCACCACTCTTGATGGGTTCATAGAATCTTCCACCGCAAAGCCTTCCCTTAAAAATTCAGGGTTAGATACCACATCAAAAGGGATGTCGGTTTTAGAAGATATTGTTTCTCTTACTCTGTCTGCTGTACCTACAGGGACGGTACTTTTGTTGACAACAACCTTGTATTCGGTCATCATTTCTCCGATATCGTTGGCAACTTTTAAGACATAAGAGAGATCTGCCGAACCATCTTCTCCGGGAGGTGTAGGTAAAGCCAGATAAATAACTTCACTTTTATCTAAAGCCTCTTTTAAATTGGTAGTAAAAAATAATCTTTCAGACTGAATGTTTCTTAGGAACATTTCTTCAAGGTTCGGCTCATAAATGGGAACGATGCCGTTTTTCATACCTTCTACTTTTTTTTCATCAATATCAACACAGTATACTGAATTGCCAAGTTCTGCAAGGGTAGTACCTGTAACTAATCCCACATAACCTGTTCCTACAATCGTTATATTCAAAATGTTTGTTTTTTAAATTCAAGACAAAAATAATAAAATACTTTCACTTGCTTCTTTAATTTATTGTAAAAGAAATTCTCTCTATTTACTTGATACTAAGATAATTTTGCATTTTTAGAAAAAAAGCGTATATTTGCAATGGATTTACGGAAAAAATGGGAAGGCTTCGGAAGAAAGCCTTTTTTCGTACTGTAAATCAAGATAAATTATATGGAGTTTAGAAAAAGAATTGAAGAATTATTAAATGAATTCCTTGAGACCAGAAAAGATCTGTTTCTTATTGATCTTAAAATTTCTGCAGGGGATGATATTACAGTGATTTTAGATGGTGATAACGGAGTTTCTTTGCAGGATTGTCTTGACGCAAGCCGTGCTATAGAATTCAATATGGATCGTGAAGAGCATGATTTCAGCCTTCAGGTAATGTCTGCCGGATTAAGCGAGCCATTATCCACTCCAAGGCAATTCAATAAGAATATAGGAAGAGAGATTGAGGTGATGCTGGAAGATTCTTCTAAGATTGAAGGGGAATTGTCGAAAGTAGATGATGATAAGATCACACTTATTTTACGCTACCGGAAACCGAAAGATATCGGAAAAGGAAAGGTAGATGTGGAGGAGGAAAAAGAAATTCCTTACTCTGAGATTAAGAAAGCATTAGTAGTAATTAAATTTTAAAAAGAAAAAAGAATAGATGGATAATATAGCGTTGATTGAATCCTTTGGTGATTTTAAAGACGAAAAAGGGATCAGTAAGATTGATCTTATGGCAATTATTGAAGATTCACTGAAAACACTTTTAAGAAAAAGATTCGATTCAGATGATCATTTTGATGTGATTGTAAACCCGGATAAAGGAGATTTTCAGATATTTTTAAATAAAACAATTGTAGAGGATGAAATGTCTGAGGATGATGATTTGGAAATTGAAATTTCTGAAGCAAAGAAGATTGACCCTACTTTCGAAGTAGGTGAGGACTTTACAATGGAAATTCCTGTTGCACAGTTAGGAAGAAGAAATATCCTTACATTGAAGCAAATCCTGGCTACCAAACTTCAGGAGCATAATAATGCGATGCTATATGAACAATTCAGAGATAAAATCGGGGAGATTGTAGTAGGAGAAATTCATCATATCCGTCATAAGCATGTGATATTATTGGATGATGAAGGGAATGAATTTATCTTGCCAAAAGAAAACCAGATCCCGTCTGACTTCTTTAAAAAAGGTGAAAATATCAGAGCTATTGTTGAGACAGTAGACTTTAAAGGTTCTAAACCACAGATTATTATTTCCAGAACTGCCCCTAAATTCCTTGAGAAATTATTGGAGCTGGAAATTCCTGAAATCCAGGATGGAACAATTATCCTTAAAAAGGTAGTAAGAATCCCAGGAGAAAAGGCAAAGATTGCAGTAGATGCTTATGATGACAGAATTGATCCTGTAGGAGCTTGTGTGGGAGTTAAAGGATCCAGAATTCATGGAGTTGTAAGAGAGTTGAGAAATGAAAACATCGATGTTATTCAGTGGTCTAAAAACCCTGAGATCTTGGTGAAGAGAGCTTTAGGAAATGTTACTATTAACAAAATTGAGATCAATGAGGAGACTAATTATGCATTGGTGTATACTCCGGTTGAAGAAATTTCTAAAGTGATCGGAAAACAAGGTCAGAATATCAGACTGGCTTCTTGGTTGACAGGATATGAAATTGATGTGTACAGAGAGTCCAGCGAAGATGATGATGTTGAATTGAAAGAATTCAACGATGATATCGAGCAGTGGATTTTGGATGAATTTAAGAAAGTAGGACTTACTACTGCAAAATCGGTATTGGATAAAGAAACCGAAAGTCTTTTAAATATGGTGGACCTTGAAGAAGAAACTATTGAAGAGGTGAAACGTATTTTGAGAGAAGAATTTGAAGATTAAAATTTTAAATAAATTTTAATAAACAGTAAAAAAGAAATACTTTAATTTTAAGAATTAAAAAAATAGTAAATAATATAGATGCCAAAAATTAGATTAAATAAAGCGGTTAAGGAATTCAACATTTCGATGTCCAGGTTAGTAGAATTTTTACAATCCAGGGGATTTGAGGTTGAAAGCAATCCTAACGCTCAATTGGAAGAAGCGGCATATTCTGCATTGGAGGCTGAGTTTGCTAAGGATGGCGAACAGCGAAAGGCTTCCCATGAGGTGGTGATTACGAAAGTTCCGGAAGAAAAGCTGGAAATTGAGGAAAAGAAAACCCCTGAAGTGATAAGAGCTAAAGCTAACAAACCAGAAACTAAGATTTTAGGTAAAATAGATTTGGAACCTAAGACCCCAGTTGAAGAAGCTCCTGCAGCTCCTGTGGCAGCACCGGTTGAAGAAAAGAAAGAAGAAATAGTGAAAGAAGAACCGGAGGTAAAGGCAGCCCCTGAAAAGCAGGAATTTAAAGTTTTGGATAAGATTGATTTGTCTCAGATAGAATCTAGAAATAGACCTGCAAAGAAAGACAAGCCAAAAATGGAGGAGGCCAAAGAAGAAAAACCGGTAGTAGAACCTGTAAAAGAAACTCCAAAACCAGTGGTAGAAGAGAAAAAAATAGAAGCTCCAAAAACGGAAGCTGAATCTGAGACTCAAGAGCCTCAAAAAATTGAGACTGTTTATCAAAAACTTGATGGTCCTAAAATTGTTGGTGAAAAGATTGATTTGACTCAATTTGCTCCAAAGCCAGGTGCTGGTGCAAAGAAAAAAAGAAAGAGAATAGAAAAGCCTGGTCAAAATAACCAACAGGGCCAGGGGAATAATCAAAACTCAGGAAATACCCAGGGCGGGCAAGGTCAGGGAAACCGTCAGCATAATAATGGTGGCCAAGGTGGAAACCGTCAGGGACAAGGCGGTCAGGGGAACCGTCCTCAAGGCCAGGGTGGTCAAGGCGGAAACCGTTTCGGAAATAACCAGGGAGGAAACCGTCAGGGTGGCCAAGGTGGATTTAAGAAAGGAGGCCAAAACAACAGACCTGGTCAAAGAGTGATGCCGGTTGAATTAACGGATGAACAAGTTAAAAACCAGATCAAAGAAACCTTAGAAAAACTTACCAATAAAGGAGGTAAATCTAAATCTGCAAAACACAGAAAAGATAAAAGAACTTTCCGTAGAGAGCAGGATGAGCGTCAGCAAGAGCTGGAGGCTCAAGACAGAACACTGAAAGTTACAGAATTCATTACAGTAGGAGAATTAGCGAGCTTAATGAATGTTTCTCCAACAGAAGTGATTTCTGCATGTTTCTCTCTTGGGGTAATGGTTACCATGAACCAGAGGTTGGAAGCTGATACCTTATTATTAGTAGCTGACGAATTCGGTTATAAAATTGAATTCTCGGATGCTGATCTTGAAGAAAATGATAGTGAAGATGAAATCGACAGTGAAGAGGACCTGGTATCAAGAGCTCCGATTGTTACTGTAATGGGTCACGTAGATCATGGTAAGACATCATTACTTGACTATATCAGAAAAACAAATGTAATTGCTGGAGAATCAGGAGGTATCACACAACACATCGGTGCTTATAATGTGAAACTTGAAAATGGTCAGAGGATTACATTCTTAGATACACCGGGTCACGAGGCCTTTACAGCGATGAGGGCCAGAGGTGCCCAGATTACGGATATTGCAATTATCGTAATTGCAGCCGACGACGATGTAATGCCACAAACGAAAGAGGCAATTTCTCACGCCCAGGCAGCAGGTGTACCGATGATCATCGCATTGAACAAGGTTGATAAACCAAATGCTAATCCGGATAATATCCGTCAACAGCTTTCCGGAATGAATATCCTGGTAGAAGAATGGGGTGGAAATGTTCAGTCCCAGGAAATTTCTGCTAAGTTTGGTAATAATGTGGAATTGTTGTTAGAGAAGGTTCTTCTTCAGGCAGAAATGTTAGAATTAAAGGCTAATCCTAACAGAAATGCTCAAGGAGTTGTTATTGAAGCATCATTAGATAAAGGAAGAGGATATGTATCTACAATGTTAGTACAAACAGGTACTTTAAGAGTAGGGGATTATGTTCTTGCCGGTAAAAATCATGGTAAGGTAAAAGCAATGCTCGATGAAAGGGGAAGAAACCTTAAGGAAGCAGGTCCTTCAATTCCGGTTACCATCTTAGGACTCGACGGAGCTCCTACTGCGGGTGATAAATTTAAAGTATATGCTGACGAAAGTGAGGCAAAATCTATTGCCAACAAGAGAGAGCAGCTTCAGAGAGAGCTTTCGATCAGAACTAAGAAGCATACCACATTAGAAGAATTAGGTAGAAGGATTGCCTTAGGTGATTTCAAAGAATTGAACATTATTCTGAAAGGTGATGTGGATGGATCTGTTGAAGCATTGTCTGATCAGTTGCAAAGATTATCTACTGCTGAGATCAATGTGAACATCCTCCATAAAGGAGTTGGTCAGATTACGGAATCTGATGTTAACCTGGCTGCTGCATCCGATGCGATTATTATCGGATTTAATGTAAGGGCTGGTGCGAATGCTAAAGACTTAGCTGATAGAGAAGAGATCGAAATCAGAACGTATTCAGTAATCTATGCTGCTATTGAAGAAGTAAAAGAAGCGATGGAAGGAATGCTTTCTCCTGAAATTAAAGAACAGGTAATTGGTAATGTGGAAATCAGAGAGGTGTTCAAAATCTCTAAAGTAGGTACGATTGCAGGATGTATGGTTCTTTCGGGTAAAGTGACAAGAAATTCCAAAGTGAGAGTACTGAGAGATGGTATCGTTAAATTTGACGGTGAGCTGGAAAGTCTGAAGCGTTTCAAAGATGATGTGAAGGAAGTAACGAAAGGTTATGAATGTGGTCTGAACCTGAAGGGCTATAACGATATTGAAATTGGAGATATTCTTGAAGTTTACGAAGAAGTTGCAGTTAAGAAAAAACTGAAATAATAATACGGTAAATTATATCCTAAATATGTGAAAACCACTTTTTTATGAAGTGGTTTTTTTATTTTTTATACTTTCGCAATTTATAATAGTTCTAAATAATATTTTTTGCATTATTGACAATCGGCTATTTATGTACATTTTCATGGAAAAAATATATTTTATTAAATAAAAATTGTCTATCATTATTGAATCTTGTTTATTTTTTGTATTTTTCATTTATAATGTTAAAAAAAAGGAGTGCTTAAACAATGGTTTAATTTGTGAATATTAATATTTATTAACATATTTGCCTATTAAAATATATTAAAATTTGTTAATATGAATGTTAAACTACGTGTATTGAGTGCTGGAGCCATATTTTTTATAGGGCATGCGGCATATGCGCAGAAGAACTCTGTTCGAGATACTACTTCGAGAGAAACACAAATTGAACAGGTTGTTATTACGGGGTATAGACCAACGACGGAAAAAACGTCGACTACCTCATCTGCAAAAATTGATGAAAAGACAATTGAAAACAGACCAAATCCCAATGTATTAAATACTGTTCAAGGGCAATTAGCTGGCGTTAATATTGCTACTGGTTCTGGTCAGCCTGGAGCTAAGCCTACAGTAATTATTAGAGGAGTTGGAACACTTAATGGTAATACGGATCCATTATACGTTATTGATGGATTTCCTTCAAATAGTGACTCCTTCAGAACATTGAATACAAATGATATTCAATCTATGGAAGTATTGAAAGATGCTTCTGCTATTTCTGAATATGGTGCAAGAGGTGCAAACGGTGTTATTGTTATTAAAACAAAATCCGGTAGATATAATCAAGGGTTAAAACTTAGATATTCATCTTCATTTATGGTGTCTTCACTTCAGGATAATAAATATAATTATGCTGATTCAAGAGGATTATTAACCCTTGAAAATAGATATGGTATTGGTTTAGGTGCTACTCTAAGCCAACAAGAAATTGATAATTATGCTATTAATACGGACTGGAGAAAAGTGTTTTTTAGACCGGCTGTAGGACAGAGTCATGATTTTTCTATCAGTGCGGGTGGAAAGAACATCAATTCGTATACTTCAGTAGGTTATTTGGACCAGGAAGGAGTTTTAAGATCAACGGGTCTTAAAAGATTCTCAGTGAGAAACAATATAGTGGGTAAGTCAGATAACAGTAGATTTAATTATTCCTTAAATACTGGAGTAGGATATTCTAAGAATAATCTGGCTACAAACCTAGGAGATGGCGGGGTCAACCAGAACTATGTACTGGGTGCGATGGTAGCTGCTCCGTATGTTTCACCTAGTCAATATCAAGGTCCTCAACAACTTTGGGCTGATTATCAAAATAATGGAACGCTTTTAATGACTCCATTATTCTTGATGGATAAGCTTCAAAACTTTGAAACAAGTATAGGTGAATTCAGATTAGATTTGGCATCGCAAGCGTCATATAAAATAACGGATGATTTTACTGCAATGATCAGAACGTCTGGTCAGTATTTAAATTCTACTCAATTGCAGGCAGAATATCCAAACTCTTTCAATGCACTGTTATTCTTAGGAAATAAAGAATTTGGAGGATCAGAAACAAACAGTACTACTAGAACTTATTTATTTAATAATTTATATCAATTAAGGTACAACAAGAAGTTTTTAGAAAAACATACTATTGGCGTTGCTGCCAACGCTGAATTTAATTATTCACAGCAAGATTTCTCATCCATTAGACGAAATGGTTTAGACCCGAAGACTTATGTTCCGGGAACAGGATCAGGTTACATTTCTGATACCTCAGATAATGATTTTTACGTTCCGGTAACAAGTAATTATAAGCTTAAATTCAATATGATTTCATATTTTGGATCAGTAGATTATGATTACGATAAGAAATTTGGTTTATCAGGAACTATACGTACTGATGGAGCAAGTAGATTTGGTCCTGGAAATCAATGGGGGACATTCTGGTCTGTAGGAGGTAGAGTAAATTTAGAATCTTTTATTAAAAATTCAAATATTACGTTATTAAAACTTAGAGGTTCATTAGGTACTGTAGGTAACCAAAGAATTGTGGATGGAAGTGTTTTTGAGGCAGTTAACCCGCCAAGATATTATCACGTATTCTCTGCTGCCAACAACGTATATGGCCCGAACCGAGGCTACGGGATTTCTTTCGGTTATTATGATCTGAAGTGGGAAACTACCAGACTTGCTGATATCGGAGTTGATTTTGATATTTTTAAAAGATTATCTGGATCCCTTGATTTTTATCATAAAAAAACCATAGATCAGTTTATCGATGTTCCTGTATCTTCCCCTGTAGGAACAACATTCATTAGACAAAATTCTGATGCAGATGTTGTAAACAAAGGAATTGAGCTTAATCTGAAATATGACATTATTAAAAGGGAAGATCTTCAGCTTTCCATAAGAGGAAACGGAGCTTACAACAATCAAAAGGTAGGAGGGCTTCCTGGAGATGGAGAAATCAGATCAGGTAACTATATTACCAGAAACGGAAGTAAAATCAGTGAATTTTTTGTTTACAAATATGCTGGAGTGAACCAAGGAAATGGTAACTTATTATTCTACGATATCAACGGTAATTTAACAGAAAACCCTAAAGAATCAGATCGTGTGCAAACTGGAAAAAACTATCTGCCGGAATTCCAGGGAGGGTTTGGTTTTGATGTAAATTATAAAGGAATGTTTGCCAGTGCTACATTTACTTATGTAGCTAAAATCTGGAGGTATGATTTCGATTACGCAAGTTTGATGGACCCAACCAGTTTAGGTACATTTAATGCAAGTAAAGACTTATTAAATGCATGGACGCCTGACAATACTAATACAGCAGTTCCATCTTTGACAGCAGCTAATTTAGCTTTGGATGCTCAATCTGATCGATTTATTGTTGATGCATCTTATCTGAGACTTAGAAACGTTCAGTTAGGATATACTTTCCCTGCTAGCGCTTTAAGAGGAACATTTATTACCGGTTTATCTGTATTTGTACAAGGAGAAAACTTAGTAACATTCTCTAAATGGAGAGGTTGGGACCCTGAAAGTAACAGAGCTGCAGATCAATATCAATACCCAACCCCTAGAATTTTTACTCTAGGATTAGATGTTAAATTTTAAATTAACTAAGAAATGAAGAAATCTTTTTTTAAAATATTTTTAGCTGCAGGATTGTTTTTTGTATCCTCTTGTAGTGATGATTTATTAGAGCCATATACACCAGGTTCACTCACGGAAGAGCAAGCCTTGACAAATGTATCAGATTTAAGGCTGCTGATGAATGGAGCTTATTCTAGTTTTAATTCTAGAGCAGAATCAGAGTTTGTATCCGTATTTACCGATGAAGTAGGTATTGGGTATGCGAACGGAGGACAGGGACTAAGTTCTGAATGGGTTTTTCAAATGACGCCTAACTCCAGTTTACCATCTGCTATCTGGGCTCAGAGCTACGCATCATTAGCAAGGATAAACAGAGTTCTTGAGTACGGTAATAAAGTGGCTTCAAGTACGGCTGCAGGAAATACAGAAAATGATAGAAAAAAAGTATTAGCTGAAGCATATGCCTTAAGGGCGTATCATCATTTAAGAATCCTCGCTTACTTTTCAACAAATATGAAGGATGATTCTGCACTGGCAGGGATTTTAGCAACAAGATCTTTTGACTATACAGAACCAGGACAGAAAAGAAGTACTAATGGAGAATTTTATACTCTGATTTTTGCAGATTTAGATAAATCTATTAACTTATTTACAGAGGCTGGAGCTAATTCAATTTCTACTGCAAATGACAGGCTTTTTGTGAATAAATACTTTGCAATGGGAGTTAAAGCAAGAGCTTATGCATACAAAGGAGATTATCCAAATGCTGAAATCTGGGCTAATAATGTCATTACACAATCTGGAGTAGTACTGGCAAATAAAACGCAATATAGGAATATGTTCTTTAATGATTCAGATTTGACTACTAGCCCTACTACAAGTGAGGTGATTTTCAAATTGAAGAGAAATGCTGTATCAAATGCTCAGGGATATAACCTGCACAATGCATGGTGTAGTGTAAGACCTAGATTAGATGGCTCTCCATTCTATGAAGTAGGAAGATCTGTACATAATATTTTAAACCCAGCTAATTTACCTGCAGCGGGTTTATCTACTGCAATTGCTGATGTAAGAGCAAATGTAATTATTGCACCTTCCTCCCGTATTGACCCTGGATATGCTACTTCTTTTGATTATAGAAATTCTGATGTAATTGTTATTAATAAACATGGTGGAGTAGCTACAGGAACATCGACGGCTGGGGTTACTACAAGTAATGGGTTTAATAATGATATTAAGATAATGAGATTATCTGAAATGTATCTTATCAAAGCAGAAGCAAGAGCAGCAGCGGGAGATTACGCTGGAGCCGCTACTGCAGTAGATGCAATCAGAGATGCAAGATATGGTTCTAATCAAGCTACTCCTGTATATACAACCCCTGTAGCAGCTTGGAGAGGAATATTAAATGAAAGAAGAATTGAATTCGCTTTCGAAGGATATAGATTCCTTGATTTGAAAAGATTGGCAACTTTGGCGAATACCGGGATTGATAGAAACCCTGCAGATTACTCTTCTAGTTCTGCAAATTTCCCGGGGGCAAACCCAACAAATTTACCAATGACAAGTCATAAATGGGCGTTACCAATTCCTCAAGTTGAGACTAATGCTAATCCGGGGATCGGCCAAAATCCTGGATATTAATCTTAAATTTTTAAAAGAAATGAAAAATATATTTAATTATTTTATAGCATCTGTACTGACATTATCTTTAGTGGCATGTACTACAGAAGATAGAACGGTGGAGGATCCTTCAGAAGTTTTCTTTACGGAAACGAATCTTACCAAGACCATCAGTTCTACTCAAACATCAGCGGATGTAGATATTCCTTACTCACTGACTACACCCGCAGATGGAACTCACTCTGTTAATTTAGTTTTTGATCCTAATTTCTCTACGGCAGAACCAGGGAAGGATTTTGAGATTCTAGCAGGAGATCAGGTAGCAGCAGGGAAATTAGGTGGTGTTTTAAAATTGAGAATTTTTTCAGCAGCAGCTTCTTCAAGTGGTAAAATTGCTAATTTTAGAGTGACATCACCTACATTGAAGAGTCTTCAGGACAATAATATCGCTGGTGTTCGTCTTTTTAAAACATGTCCAATTAATACCTTCGTTGGAAGTTTTGAAAATACTGGATGGTTAATAGATTCAGGAGTAGTTACTATTGTGGAAGATCCTACAAAACCCAATACTCTTCTAGTTAAAGGTTTCCTTGATAGTGGGGCAGATTTACCACTTACTTATGATCCGGTATCATATGAGATTACAATTCCTACAATGCAGACAGGTCAGATTCACCCAACTTATGGTATGATCTCAATGGGACCAGCCACTGACGGTACAAAATCTAGCTTTAACAGCTGTAACAGAACAGTTTCTTTAAGAATAAACTATTTCGTATCGGCGGGCAGCTTCGGGGTTCAGGACGAGAAATTCACAGGGCTATAAGCTTAAATAAAACAAAGAAAAAAGATCGCTCTAAGCGATCTTTTTTTTAAATTTATAATAACTAAAATGAAGAAAATGAAGAAAATAATAATATTATTATTACTTACTATAATGAGTAATATTTATGGACAAGGAAGCGTTTCAATGCCCACTCAGGAAGGCTTTTTAGAAAAAATATTTATTGAAGGTCTTAATGAATCATTTAAGTATTCTGATATAAACGGTTCTGCCTATATTGATGATACCTTTAGACAAGCAAAAGTTTCTCAGGATTATGTGGCCATTGAAGCTCGTTATAATACTTATAAGGATGAGATTGAATTCAAACAGAATAATCAGATTTATGTACTTCCCAAAAATAGCTCATTTTCACGAATAGAATTTTTGGGAACTAAAGAAATATTAGTGCTGCTTGGTCTGAACGGAAAGGAAGGGTATTTCTTTGAACTATATTCTAAAAATAATAAGGCATTATTGAAAAAGGTTACCACAACGCTTACCATTCCAGAGAAAAATAAAAGCACTTATGCAGATGATTCTCCTCCTTCCTTCAAAACAGCAATTAACTACTATATTGGTGTAGGAGATCACTTTATGGAAATTCCATCCAAAAGGAAGAAAATATATGATTTATTTCCGTCTCAGAAAGCAGATTTAGAATCTAAAGTAAAAGCTAAAAATATAGATATCAATACTGATAAAGGACTTATAGAATTTGTAGGATTGTTATAATTGTATCACTTTCATATAACTTTGAGTAATAGGAGGAAACTTTTGAAGTTTCCTTTTCCTTTTATTTCTTATTTTTGCTGTACAATAATGAATAATGAAGTACATCCTTTTCATACTTTTTTCTTTAAGTTTTATAGCTAAAGCTCAAGTCAAGCCTGAGAAGCCTTTGCAAAAAGCAGAAGACACTCTGGTCATAGATTCCGGGAAAAAAGATTCTTTAAAGATTTTCAAGCCTACCATTCAGGATTATCAGTATCAGACTCAGTTTTCCGAAAAGAAAGTTTTTGATACGGTAATGACATTTGATAAAACCTACATCTACTCACAATACAATAACAGGGATAATTTTGGAAGGATACAACCCGCAAATATAGGTGCAGGATTCAATCCGCTGGTATTCGAAGTAAATGCAGAAGAAAACCTGTCTCTGCTTCCCGCCAATAAGTCGTATATGATTATTGGGGCTAATGATGTGAAGTATTATGATGTAAAAACTCCTACCGCCTCTTTCATTTATCATAATGCAATGAGAAACGGTGCAGCACTGAAATCTACCTACACCCAGAATATCGGAAAAAGATTCAATTTCGCACTTGAATATATGGGTCTCCGTTCCCAGGGGCTTTACAGAAATTCATTAGCGGCAAATAACAACACCATATTTTCGGGACATTATGTTTCAAAAAATGGAAGTTATGAGCTCTTTGCCCATTATCTTCACCAAAATGTAAATAATCAGGAAAGTGGAGGGATTACAGAAGATGATTTGTTTCAAAGTGGTGACAGTAACTATAAAAACAGACAAAATGCCCAGGTGAACCTGGCTTCCACAAGTTCGCAATTTTCCTACAGAAGATATTATTTAAGTCACCAGCTTACTCCGTTTAATTCGGAGAAATTCCCATTCAGTATCAGGCATACTATTTTTCATCAGGGAAATAAATATTTTTACAATCAAGGCGCAATAGAGCCATATTGGGTGACCAATCCTACTAATGTTATCACTGGTTTTCCATTGACTACCAAAAAATATTCTGAGAACTTAAGCAATACTGTAAGTCTTGTGTTTAATAACGAAAAATTTAAATTAGATGCAGGAGTTCGCTATCAGATTATTAAACTTGGGATAAGAGATGTGGTGGCTCGGAATGGGGTCCCTTTTCCCGATGAACTTAAAGAAAACAGGATAGGTGCAGTAGGAAACCTGGAAGTAAAACTTTGGGATAAAATTCAGTTGAAATCATTTCTTGAATTTTCGAATGGGAGCCAGTTTAAGAGCTATCTTAAAACCACTAATAACCTGAAGTTTGAACCTGTAAAAGATTACTTTGTGAATGCAAAAGTTAATTTTCAAAGTGCCTATCCTTCGTTCAATTATTTATTAAATACTTCTGTGTACAGCAATTTCAATTATTATTTTGAGAATGCGAAAAACCAATCGGTGATGGAAATCGGCGGAAGTGTAAATCTGAAATGGTTTAAAACAGAACTTTTTGCCAATTATTTCAGGATCGATAACTATACTTATATAGATAGTAATGCAAACCCCAGACAGAGTGAAAGCTCACTGAATATTTCTCAGATTGGAGGAGAGGCCACTTTTAGTTATGGCAAATTCCATTTGAATACAAGATTGCATTTTCAAAATACTTTAACAAATAAAGAATTGCTTCCTTTACCAGGTTTCATTGGAAGGGCTAACCTCTTTTATCAGACACAAGCATTTAAGAAAGCCGCCGAAATTCAGGCCGGACTTAAAGTATATTATTTCTCCAAATTTGCATCCAGAGACTATTTCCCGGTTCTTAACGAGTATATTCTACCTGGTGCCAATTCATTCTCTATTGGCGGACAACCTATGATGGATCTTTATATTAACATGAAGGTGAAAAAAATGTTTTTCTTCATAGAAGGGCAGCAGATAGGAACCGTTCTTTCCAATAACAAAGCATATGCATTTCCACATTATCCGGTATATGATTTCAGATTGAATATCGGAATTGTGTGGTATTTGTTCAACTAAAAAACGAGCAGGTTGAAAACAATTAATAAAATTCCGTTTAGCGATATAGAAAGTATCCCCCAGTTGGTAAAAGATTTTTTAAATCAGAAAATTGAGGGTTTTGAAAACAGTACTTTTTCCTTAGAACATTTCCGGAATCAGATCCACATCAAACAGGATTCCTTTTCACAAGAGCAAAGAGAAGTGTTGTATAATGTACTTGAAAAACAGCTTTCAGGATTTACTCTTTCGTCCGGACAAAAGAAAAATATGGACCTTTTGAAACTGCCGGATACATTTACCATTACCACCGGTCATCAGCTGAATTTATTCTCAGGACCTGTTTTCTTTGTCTACAAAATATTACAGACCATTAAAACCTGTACCTATCTTAAAGAGAATTTTCCGGATTTTAACTTTGTTCCGGTATATTGGATGGCTTCAGAGGATCATGACTTTGCAGAAATCAATCATTTTAAGACCGAGAATAATTATTATGAAACCAATGAAAAAGCAGGAGGGCCGGTAGGGAGAATTAAAATCACCGATACCTATTTCATTTCGGAGTTTGAAAAAGAATTTAAGGACTCCGTTTTTGGGACAGAGCTGATTTTAATGTTAAAAGAAGCTTATAAGAACGGGAATACCCTTACGGAAGCCATCAAAACGCTGGTGAACCGTTTGTTCTCAGAATTTGGATTATTGATGTTGGACGGAGATTCTAAAGATCTTAAACAGCAGGCTAAAGACATTTTTAAAGATGAGTTGCTTCATTTCAGTTTACAAAAAAACTCAAAAAATAAAGTTGATTTCTTGACAGGCAAGTATGGGAAAGTTCAGGTAAATCCACGGGAAATTAATCTTTTTTACCTTACTGAAACCAGAGACCGGATTGATTATAACGGACAGCACTATCTTGTTGTAGATACCAATCTTCAGTTTACAAAGGAAGAAATATTGGCAGAACTGGAACAGAATCCGGAAAAATTCAGCCCGAATGCATTAATGCGTCCGGTATACCAGGAAAAAGTTTTGCCAAACCTGGCTTATATCGGGGGGAATGCTGAAATTATGTACTGGCTTGAGCTTAAAGATTATTTCTCTGCAACCGGGATTCCTTTTCCTATTCTTATCCCGAGGAATTCCATGCTCTTTTTGAAGGAAAAAACGGTAAAGAAAATAGAGAAATTACATCTCAAAACAGAAGATTTCTTTCAGAATTTTACTACCATTACCAATCAGGTGATTATGAAAGATAACACAATCTTACAATTGCTTGAAGATAAAGAAGAACTTCTGGTTCGTAATTTTTCCGAATTGAAAGAAGCTGCCGAAACTACAGAAAAATCCTTTGGAAATATGGTGAAGGCAGAAGAAGTAAGACAATTGAAATCTTTTAAAAGAATGAAAAAACGCTTGCTTCATGCTGAAAAAATAAAACAGAATGAGCTGCTCGAAAGACTTGAAAATCTGTTTTTAGATGTACATCCTTCCAAAATATGGCAGGAAAGAGTTTTCAATTTTAGTGTATTCTTTTCAGATGAAGGGTATTCATGGCTTGAAAATTGTTTGGAAGAAATGGTGGTTCAAGAATCCAAATTAATAATTGTTGCCATTTAATTTTAAAGGAGTATTTTTGTAAATTATAATTATCGAATATGATAAAGAGGTTTTTTATTCTATCCAGTTTATGTATGGTTTTGGGAGTTTCAGCTCAGAAATCCCATACGGTTGTACAAGGTGATAACCCTTACAACATTGCAAAGAAGTATGGAATGACTGTAGATGAATTGCTGAAGTTAAACCCTAAGCATAAAGATGGCAAGCTGGCTATTGGAGATGTTTTAACGATAAAATCAGACAAAGCAGCCACGCCGGTTGTTACAAAAACGGCTGTCGCTGAAAAAGTAAAAACGGCAACAAATACGAATGCTGCATTAGGGAAAATTGTTCTACAGCCAAAGCAAACCATCTATGGAATTACAAAACAATATAGAATTTCTGAAACTGATTTAAGAAAACTGAATCCGGAACTGGATTCCCATATGAAAATCGGGGATGAAATTACCTTACCTCTTGCCAGCATTAAAAAATATGGTGACAGCCAACAAGTGGTAGCTACAGAAAAGCCGGCAGAAACAACTGCTGAAAAAGTAACAACTCCTGCTCCTGTGGCACCTGCGGATGATGAAACCTATGTGATTCAGGCAAAAGATAATTATTACAGGATTTCAAAACAATTTGGAATCAATCAGCAGGAACTTTTTGCTTTAAATCCCGGTTTAGAAGAAAAAGGGCTGAAGCCTGGTGAGACTATTAAAATAAAAAAAGCCAATGCTGATCCCGTTGCAGAACCTGCCAATCCAAAAGCAAAAATGGATTCAGGGAACGAAAAGCCTTCCGGAACAACGACAGCCAGTGTGGCCGCAGGAGATGATTATGTAACCTATACCGTTCAGCAAGGAGATACTGTATTTTCTATTGTTAATAAATTCGGTGTTTCAATTGATGAGTTAATTGCCCTTAACCCGGAACTTTCGCAGGGGTTGAAGGCAGGAATGGTTTTAAAGATTAAAAAACAGGATCCGGCTTATGTGAAGAAAAATGGAGATGCCTTAAGCGTAGTTCTGATGCTTCCTTTCGGGTATAGCACCAACGAAACGCAATACAGAGGTATGGCGCTGGACTTTTTGACAGGAGCTAAGCTGGCTATTGAAAGAAATGCAAGAGGAGGCCAGAAGTTAGACATTAAAATCGTAGACTCAGGAAATGAAGCTTCATTTAAAAACTCTTTAACACAAATCAATCCTGAAAATACAGACCTGATCATAGGACCATTCTTTAAATCCAATGTGATTGATGTCCTTGACTTTACCAGAAATCAGAAAATCCCGATTGTAGCACCTTTTGCCAACTCTCCGGAACTATATAACTACAGCAACCTGATTATCGTGGAAACGAACAATCAAACCTATGCTGATAAGATTGTGGAAGAAGTAAAGGCAGTGTATTCAGATCAGAAAATATATGTAGTGGCAGATGCTAAAAAAGAAAATGCCAATTACATTAAAACAGGCCTTGAAAAAGCAATCAAAAATCCAAATATCGTCATTGTTAACTCACCTGCAGATATCCAGCTGGATCAGAATATGATGACAGGACAATCTGCTCCGGTGATTGCTGTTTTAGCCAATGATGATATGGGAGATGCCTTTGCCAATAAAATAATCGGCCTTTCTAAGGAAGCACACGGGGTAAAAGCTTTCAGTATGTTCTATTCTCCCGTCTTCGAAAAGAGAGTAGATGAATTGAGCCAGGCAAGTTTAGTGTACCTGATGGATAGAAAAATCAATACGGATGGTAGTTTTGAAAAAGAAATCCTGGCGGCTTATAAAGCCAAGTATTGTAAAACCCCACCAAAATATGCCATCGTTGGTTTTGATGTGGTAAACGATATGCTAACCCGGGAAAATAGAAAAGGAGAAATCTTTAAACAAATGAATAAGGTGCAGACTCAGCTTGCAACGAAATTTGAGTTTGTAAAATCCAAAGCCAATGGAGCGTATGTAAATACCGGTTACAGAGTAATCAGGCTGGTACCTTAACATGTTTTATAGCTCTTTAAAAGAATATTGTTAACATTATAGTTATATTTGCATAATATTTAATTCAATACATGAAAGCACTTGTATTTCCTGGGCAGGGTTCTCAGTTCGTAGGAATGGGAAAAGAATTGTACGATTCTAGAAAAGATATTAAAGATCTGATGGAATCTGCCAATGAAATTTTAGGTTTCGACATCCTTTCCATTATGTTTAACGGAACAGATGCAGATCTTAAAAAAACAGAGGTTACCCAGCCTTCAATTTTTATACATTCAGTAGCAGCATTAAAAGCAGTAAATGGTCTTGGAGCCGAAATGGTAGCAGGACATTCTTTGGGAGAATTTTCAGCATTAGTGGCCAACGGCGTTTTATCTTTCGATGACGGGTTGAAATTAGTCGCAGAAAGAGCTAAGGCTATGCAGGACGCTTGTGATGCTAATCCAAGTTCTATGGCCGCTATTTTAGGATTGGAAGACGCTAAAGTAGAAGAAATCTGTGCACAAATCAGTGGAATTGTTGTTCCTGCAAATTATAACTGTCCCGGACAGCTGGTAATCTCAGGAGAAACACCTGCGGTAGAAGAAGCTTGTGTAAAACTGAAAGAAGCAGGCGCCAAAAGAGCATTATTGTTACCTGTAAACGGAGCCTTTCATTCACCATTGATGCAGCCTGCACAAGAAAGGTTAGCTGCGGCCATTGAAAATACAAAATTCAGAAAAGCTACCATTCCTGTGTATCAGAATATCACGACTACAGCAGTAACAAATCCTGACGAGATCAAACAAAATCTGATCGATCAGCTTACCGGTCCTGTAAAGTGGACGCAGTCTGTACAGAATATGATTAAAGACGGTGCGTCTAACTTTGTAGAAGTAGGACCAGGAAAAACCTTGCAGGGATTGATCAAAAAAATTGATGGAACAGTAGAATCTACTTCTGCAATCTAATCAAAAAAATATGAATGCGATATTTTCACCGGGAAAGCTTATGCTTACTTCAGAATATTTCGCAATAGATGGAGCTCTTGTCTTAGCGGTACCTACCAGGCTGGGACAAGAGTTTTTCTTTGAAGAAAAAGAAGATCAGAAGTTTCTGGTTTTTTGGGAAGCTTTCCATCAGAATAAACCGTGGCTAAGAGCTGTCATTGACTATAAAAACTGGCAGGTCCTGGAAACCAATATTCCAGCAGGCGCTGAATTTATCCTACAGACTTTAAAAAATGTTCAGGAGCTTTCTTCCACTAAATTCAGGCATACTCTTACATACCATTTAAAAACAAACCTTCAGTTTCCATCTGACTTTGGACTGGGAAGCAGTTCTACCCTGATGAATAATCTGGCGGAATGGGCCGGGATTGATCCTTTTTACCTGAATACAATCAGTCTTGGAGGAAGCGGTTATGATATTGCTGTCGCCAAAGAAAAAACTGCTGTTCTTTTCCAGAACAAACCTGAAATCAGGTATGAAAAGGTTAATTTTGCTCCTTCCTTTAAAAATGATCTGATTTTCATTCATTTAAATCAAAAACAGAATAGCCGTGAGGGAATCAGTTTTTATAAATCGAAAAAGAGGTCTCAAAAACTGGTTGATGAATTTTCGGATATCACAAAAAAAGTTTTGTTATGTAATGAATTGGATATTTTTAGCCAATTAATGACAAATCATGAACAAAAAATATCCGGTTTTCTTGAAATTCCTACAGTTAAAGAGAGATTGTTCCCTGATTCTCCTGCTTTTGTAAAAAGTTTGGGAGCCTGGGGCGGAGATTTTGTAATGAGTGCCAAATTTGGGGGCTTTAAAGACTATTTTTGGGAGAAAGGTTTTACAACCGTTTTCGAATGGTCTGATATAATAGGTTTATAATCAATATTTTACAATCCTGTTTTTTTATTTGTCATTCTGACTTATATCAGTATATTTAAACCACCTTTAACAAATAATTAATATTATTTTTGTTGAACTCAATAAAGAAATAGAAAATATAAGTAAAATGAAAAACACTAAAATCATCCAGGATTTAGAGAAATTAGGGATTAAAGGAAACTACGAAGTAGTGTACAATCCTTCTTATGAAGAATTGTATCAGGCTGAGGTTTCTCCTGAAAATCAGGGGTTTGAGAAAGCTGAGCTTACAGAGTCTGGCGCAGTATCGGTAAAAACAGGAATTTTCACAGGTCGTTCACCTAAAGACAGATATATTGTTCAGGATGATGTTACAAGAGATACAATTTTCTGGGATGGTAAAGTAAATTTACCTACAACCCCGGAAGTTTTCGGGTCTTGTAAAGAACTAGTGATGAACCAGCTTTCTGAAGCTAAGAAAATTTATGTTGTAGATGCCTTCTGTGGTACGAATGCAGATACAAGACTGAAAGTGAGATTTATCGTTGAAGTAGCGTGGCAGGCACACTTCGTTACTAATATGTTTATCCGTCCTTCGCATTATGAGCTTGAAAACTTTGGCGAACCTGATTTCACAGTAATCAACGGATCAAAAACAACCAATCCAAACTGGGAAGCACAAGGATTGAACTCTGAAAACTTCATTATGTTCAACCTTACTGAAAAACTACAGATCATCGGAGGTACCTGGTACGGAGGTGAAATGAAGAAAGGGATGTTTGCCATGATGAATTATTACCTTCCATTAAAAGGAATGGCTTCAATGCACTGCTCTGCAAACGTAGGGGAAAAAGGAGATGTTGCTTTATTCTTTGGTCTTTCCGGAACAGGTAAAACAACTTTATCAGCAGATCCGAAAAGATACCTTATCGGTGACGATGAACACGGTTGGGATAATAACGGAGTATTCAACTATGAAGGTGGATGCTACGCTAAAGTAATCGACTTATCAGAAGAGAAAGAACCGGATATTTTCAGAGCAATCAAGAGAGATGCCCTTCTTGAAAACGTAGTAGTGAATAATGGAGTAGCAGATTACACTGACGGATCCATTACTGAAAATACCAGAGTTTCTTATCCAATCTATCATATTAACAAAATTGTTTTGCCATCTAAGGCAGGACATGCAAAAAAGATCGTATATCTTTCTGCAGATGCATTCGGAGTACTTCCTCCGGTTTCCATCCTGAATGATGACCAGGCGCAATACCACTTCCTTTGCGGGTATACCTCCAAATTAGCCGGAACAGAAAGAGGAATTACAGAACCTCAGCCATCTTTCTCACCAGCATTCGGAGAAGCTTTCCTTACATTACACCCGACAATGTATTCTAAAACATTAATCGGTAAAATGAAAGAGCACGGTGCAAAAGCTTATTTGGTAAACACCGGATGGAATGGTACCGGTAAAAGGATTTCTTTAAAGGATACCAGAGCAATTATTGATGCAATCATCGACGGTTCTATTGATAATGCCCCTAAAACTCAGGTTCCGATCATGAATCTTGAAATTCCTACCGAGCTTCCAAACGTTTCTGCAGGTATTTTAGATCCTAGAGACACCTATGCGAACGCTTCTGAATGGGAAGAAAAAGCAAAAGATCTTGCTTCAAGATATATCAAAAACTTTGAACAATACTGTGATACTGAAGAAGGTAAGAGATTGATCGCTTCAGGCCCTCAATTGCAGGAACAAACAATTTAATAAGATCAAACCATATAAAAGCCTCATCATTGATGGGGCTTTTTATTTTTATCTTTCGCGGGTTAGGCTGATTTCGCAGATGTTCGGGGTGTCAATATAAGCTCATACGATTAAGAATAATATCTGCTAAACTGTTAAACCTGCGTCAAAATATTATTTTTGATATGAATCAGGGTAATTCATCATCCTATTTATTTTAAACTGAGGATAGCTAATCGGTAGCCATCCATCCCGAATCCGGATAAAACAGCATCTGTGTTCGCTGCCGTCACCGATTTCTGCCTGAATTCTTCTCTTTTATAAATATTGCTGATATGGACCTCCACTTTAGGCTTCCGGATATTTTTTAAACAGTCAGCTATGGCATAGGAGTAATGGGTAAAAGCTCCCGGATTAATAACAACGGCATCAAAATCATCTTCCTGAAGCCTGTTGATGAGTTCTCCTTCTATATTAGACTGGTAATAAAGTATTTCGTGAGTGTGAAACTCGGATTTCAGGGTAACTAAATAATTTTCCATGGAAATATTCCCATAGATTTCCGGTTCGCGGCTGCCTAAAAGATTCAGGTTAGGCCCGTTTAAAATCAAAACTTTCATATAAAAAATTTACCCAAAGATAAATATTTTCTATCCATTTTGTTCATGGTCTGTTGCTAGGTTTTGTTGAATATATTCTGAAGGAGTGACCCCTTCTATTTGTTTAAACACCCTGTTAAAGGTAGATTGGTTGGAAAAACCGGCTTCTGTATAGACATACATCAGGGTTGCCTTTTGAAAATCAGTTTCAGTGAAAAGCTTTTTGACATAGTCTACCCTATATGTATTCAGATAGGCATTAAAATTAGCATATCCTTTATAGCGGATGGTTTTTGAAATATAAGTGCTATTAACATCAATGGCTACGCTCAATCTGGAAAGATTAAGCTTAATATCCTTAAAAAGCAGATCTTGCTTCATTGCTGTTTCTATTCTTTCAAATATTTTTTCGAAATTTTCTACATCTGCAACATCAGGTTGTGTTTTGCTTTCTTTTTCTGTTACTTTTTTATAATCATTTCTGATATTGGCTAGCGACTGTAAAAATTCCTGCTTTCGTATTTTATCCTTATAATACAGTAGCAAGGCTATGATCAGAATATTGGAAACAAATAAAAGGGTATCTGTAAACATCACTTCTTTTTGAGAATGTTTAGGAAATATAAAACCAAGATTGAATACAGAAAAGTTATTAGCAACAAGACTTGCAATAATGATGATTATCAGAGTATACAGAGTATAATAAAAGACTGTCTTTTTTGAAAAAAATATATAGGCTCCCAACGGGATGGGCAATAACCAGCAAAATCCTGATACTGAATTATCCCAGAAAACAATCATTACATATAAGCTATAAATAGGGGCAAATATCAGATAAGTATGTACAATCCGGTTTTGGGAACATTTTCTTCTTGCAAACAGATACCAGCTTCCTAACAGAATTATACCACAAATTAAGTAGGAAGAGATCATTTTATCCTGGATGATGAAGGAATAAATGACCGTAAAAATTCCCAGAATAAACATCATAAGAATTACATATCTGTCCATCAATGCAAGCTTTAATCTTTCTATCTGCTCATTTTTGATATTTAATGCAGCCATATTAATTAATATTATGTGGAATTCCCAGTGAATTCTTTGAAATGATTTTGTTATCTTATTGATTTGAAATGATTTATTAATCTGTAAATCATTTTCCAGATTATCATTGACAGTTAATTTTTTTTTGAAAGTTTTAAAGAATAATTTTGTACTTGAGCTTTTGGAGCACAATAAATTAATAATTTTCTTAAAAGATTTTTCAAACTTACTTAATTAATTTTTTTTTGACAACTATCTGAATTATTTTCTTCAATCGGAAATAGCCAGCTATCATATCATCGGAAAAGATGCTGTATAGCGGAACCTAAAGCAGCCACAATTTTTAACCTACTATAAATTATTTCAAATGAAGAAGACCTTTCTATTACTTACACCCTTGTTTTGCAGTTTAATGTATTCGCAGGTAGGTATTAATACTACCAATCCGCAAAACATTTTTCATGTTGACGGAGCTAAGGATAACCCGGCAACTGGTATTCCAACTGCAGCCCAGCAGGCTAATGATTTTACTGTAACATCCAGTGGAAGTGTTGGGATTGGTACTACTATGCCTCACGCATCTGCTATTTTAGACGTAAATGTTGATGCGTTGGCAGATGGCAGTAAAAAAGGATTTCTAGGACCCAAAGCAGCTCTGACCTCTTTGACGGATCAGACAACGATACCGTCACCTGCCACCGGGTTACTGGTGTATAATCTGGGGACTGCCGGACTTGCTTATAATGGCTATGTATTTTGGAATGGAAGTGAATGGAGAACTCTTAATAACGGCTCCCTTGCCATTGGAACAATCGGGACGATTACCTGCAACTCCATTAAGCTTACACCCAGTATCTATACTGCAGGAACTCCTTTTAACGGAACGATGAGTGTGCCTTACACCGGTGGAAACGGAGGAACTTATCCTGCACAGATGATAGGTCCTGTAAATGGCCTTACTGCCACGTTATCTGCGGGAAATTTTAATTCCGGATCGGGCACTTTAACCTATACAATCTCAGGAACTCCTACGGTAACCAGTCCGGTTACAACAGTATTTCCCCTGAACATTGACGGGAAAACCTGTGACGCTACTGTAGGAGCGGGAGATGGAATTTCCATGGGGGAATTAATTTACTATAAGGCCAGCATACCTTCGGGGCCCTCTAATGTATGGCTAAGCGATTATGTTTCTGATCTGCCTGTTTTAGGAGGGAAATTAAGACTGGATGCCTGGTTTATGTCCAATTCAAGTGTGGGGCCTAATAATGTTACAATGAATCCTCGTCTTGTGAATGTTTCTTCGGATCCGGTAAAATTTTGGTTCAGTGCGTTGACAAATGTTGATAGATTTAATGCTTCAAATATTCTGATTGCCCCTTCTTCCTATGTTAATTTGGATAATGGTATTTATTTTAACTTAGGATATGACGATAAATTAGGAATAAGTACACCCCGGACTGCAGCTAGTGGCGGAGCAAGTCATCAGGAAGTGCTTACTATGGACCTTTCACTTGACGGACAATGGTACAGGGTATATTATTTCCCTATTGTTGATAACAAAAATACAGCGTCAACGGCGGATGATACCAGGGATATTTATTTGTCTATTCAAAGGCTTTATTAAAATGAAATTCTAAAAGATATTATGGCAAGGTGATGTCCGGGAGATATCACCTTTGCCATTTAGAGGATCCGGTTTATAGATAATCGGGATCTGTTTTCAGATGTTGCTGGATATATTCGGAAGGAGTAATTCCTTCTATTTGTTTAAAAACCCTATTGAATGTGGATTGATTTGAAAATCCGGCTTCCGTATAAATATACATCAGGGTAGCTTTTTGAAAATCGGTTTCAGTGAAAAGCTTTTTTATATGGTTGATTCTATAGGTATTAAGGAAAATTTTAAAATTAGGGTATCCTTTATGACGGATTGACTTGGAAATATACGAGCTGTTGACATCCAACGTTGCGCTAAGTTTTGAAAGGTTGAATTTATCATCCTTGAAAAGCATATCTTCAGTCATGGCAGATTCTATTCTTTCAAATAATTTTTCCATACTGGCAGGATCAATAGAATCTGTTAGAGACTTAATTTCCGTTTTGTTACTTTTTTCTTTTTCTGGTAGTCCGGCAATTATGTGCTGCTCTGATGCTTCCAGCCTTTTTATTTTATCTTTATAATGGATAAGTAAAAATACAACTGAGATATTTGAGATAAATAAAAGAATATCATTGAATTTAACTTCAGCCTGCGAATGTTTGGGAAAATCAAAGTTAAAATTATTGGCGACAATACTGACTGTAATAATTGTTACTATCACATACAGGGTATACATGAGCACCTGTCTTTTTGGAAAAAATATATAAGCTCCCAGTGGAATGGGCAATAATATAGAAAAACTTGCAACAGAGTTTTCCCAAAAGGCAAGTATAATGTAGAAACTATAAATAGGAACACAAACTAAAAACACAGTGACAATGAAATCCGGTGAATATCTTTTCCGGGTAATCAGATATGGAGCAGCTAGAAGAATGGCCCCGGCGAGCAAATACCAGCTCATTATTTTGTCATAAATAAAGAATGTAAAAATGATGACATATACAAATAGGATAAAAGCCATCAGGATCACATATCTGTCCATCAGTTCAATTTTCAGTTTTTTTATTTGTTCTTTTTTTGCACCCAATGAAGTTGATTAAATTGTTATTGATATAATTTATTAATTAATTTCTAATAAATGATTTATTTAAAATTCTGTTTATCAAGTGAATACTGTTTATAAATCATTTTCGGGAATCTCATTTACGCTTTATTTTTTTTGTACTGCTGTAAAGAATAACTTTGCGACAGGACTTTGAAACAGGATAATCGGAAACAGATATTATCCGCATTTCAATTTCTTATGATAAAGCTTCTGCATTCCGGAAGATCAAAATATTTCACATTTCAGGTCAGAATTATAATAGCTTAATTTTCGACTAAAAGATAGAAAAAAATGCACAATATCTTGCAGATCATACCTCTTTTTTTGATCTGTTGTTATGTGCTGAATTAATCTTGTATTTTCTTCCCGGAGTGAAATGAAGGATATCTTTATTATAGTTTAGTATATAAACACAACTTTATACAATAAAAACACAAATGATGATTTATGAATATGGCATAAGCAAAACAGACCTCTGTAAGAAGGTGAAGAATTTATTAATGGAAAAAGTTCTGAATTTCTTAAAGGTTAAGTTTTGACAATGGAATTTGATTTTAAAAATATATGTATCGGCAAATGCATTAAAAGCAGAGCTGATGAGCTAGACATTTCTATGGTCCGTATCTGTAACTTTCTTCATACCACGGAAGAAGAGGTACATAAAATGTTTACACAGGAAAACATGGATACTGAACTTATTCTTAAGTGGTGTAAGCTTTTAGAATATGACTTTTTCAGAATTTATACCCAACACCTGATTATTTTTGCTCCCCCATGTAATGACCAATATAATAAGGCGTCTTGCAAACAAACCTCTGTTCTTCCGCAATTCAGAAAAAACATCTACACAAAAGAACTGATCAGCTTTATTTTAGAAATGATAAATACCGGTCAGAAAACAAAACTTCAGATTATAGAGGAGTACAGAATTCCCAAGACGACCCTTTATAAATGGCTTAGTAAGCATGAACACATATAAACATATAAAATGAATAGGAGGTTCTGCTATCAAATTAAAACCTTAAACAGCAAAATATAAACTTATAAACAAAAAAGCAATGAAAGAGCAAGGTCCGGATTACAAGAAGATTTATACAGACATTATTCGCATGAAGCATCCTGAAAAACTTGAAGCTTGCCGTTCTATTTTAAAAAAGGAATATTTAACGGCATTGGATGTCATTAAGCTCAATCAGATCATTTTTGATTTTAAAAATGTTGAAACAGAACAATTTAATCAAAGTCATAAATCGTATGATAAACTTACCATTATGGAGATTCTTGAGTTTCAGAAGAAAAATGGCTATAACAATACCCAAACGGCAAATCAGTTTAAAACAAGTAGAAATACTGTAGCGAAATGGAAAAAAATGTTTCTTTAAAATGCTGCAGTAGGTATAGCTCCACGGCTTAGAATTCACACATAAAAACAATTATATTCAGATTCATAACCTTATGATTCTGTGTACACTTATTTTATAACAATAATTTAAACATTAAGATGATGAACAAACAAAAACTATTAAGCTTAGTAGCTTTCCTGGCTTCTTTTTTATTCTTACATGCACAAGTAGGGATAAATATTGCTAATCCACATCCTAAATCGGCGCTGGATGTTTTTTCTAATGATAAAGGGTTTCTTCCACCACGCCTGACAACTTCCCAAAGGGACTCCCTTCTTTCCCCGGATACCCCTAACATAGAGGCAGAGGGTATGGTGATCTATAATAAAACGGTGAATTGCCTGGAATTCTGGAATAGTGTAGAATGGATAAACCTATGTCAGGGCAATGCAGCAGTGTATACTATCAATTGTGAACCTGTTGTCAATGGAAATTTTTATGCAGGTTCGCCCGCTGTAGGTTCCGTAAGGATTAAGGTGACAGTGAGTAAGCCTGGTAAGTATAAAATTAATACTGATACAGTCAATGGAATTAGTTTTAACGCAGAAGGGTATTTTGAAAATACGGGGGAACAATATGTTACCCTTTCTGCTGAAGGGACTCTGCTACAGGCAGGAACCTACACATACTCTATTGTTATGCCGGCGGGCAATGAAAGCTGTACTTTCGCTGTTACAGTAACGAACCTGCCGTCCGAAAGGGTAGTGAAAATACTTTCGATCATTCCTGACGCCTGGAACGGGACTTTATCCACAGATTCTCATGGGAGATATTCATCTGTAGCCAGATCTAAGCTTAACAATCCCAGTAATTTCGGACCCAATGGAAGGGTGGTAATTTCCAACTTTATTTTTAATACAATCAATATACGGACTGCCACTCCTGCTGAATTGGCTCAGGCAATAGATAATGCGGACATTATCTGGATTGGTTATGTATACACCAGCTACTTTTCTGACCAGGCTATTGCTGTTCTGAGGCAAAAAATCCAGGAAAAGAAAAAGTTTTTTATTATTGACGCAGAACACCAAAGCCTTACTCCTATCAATAAGCTGAATTTAGGATATACAGCACAATATATTAACAGTCAAAGACCGGGTTCCTTTTATACGACAGGCTCACAGGGGCCAAATACAGGGATATTTGGTAACCTTCCTGAAAATACCAGGCTACAAACCAACCGCTATATGGGACGGATCACACAATATCCTGCTACTGCCAGGGTATTTATGAAAGACAGTGCCGGTAAAGCGGCTGCAACTCTGGATGATAATTTACTGGTCTATACTGATGTTAATTTATTTTATAATTATGAATCTACTGATAAATTTTACAATGAAGGAGCGGGTTGTTCGGAAAGCTCTAATGCGAGGATGTTCTGTAATATATTCAGTATCGCAGTTGATTACACCAGATAGGATGTTATTTGCATTAATCAACGATCAATGAAGCTGTAGGACAATACTTTTCAATTATTTAAATAATTATATCCGATAAATGGCACTCAGGTGTCATTTTTTTTCTCTTTGTGATTTTGAGTAATCTATAATGATATTTGTCATATTTGCTAAAATTGTAAATTTCGTAACTGCTTATTTTAGTGGCGTTTGTTATAAAATTAAGTTAATTTTTAAAAATTTAACATGAAAAATAATAAGTCTACTTGTTTTGTAGACTAAATATTTATAGCTTTGCAACTATATTTCGATCGGCTTATAAAGAAAGATGGAGGGAACTGACCCTGTGAAGTCTTAACAACCTGCGTTATGTAAGGTGTTACATTCAGCCTTTTAAAGGGAAAATAAGCATTTGGTTTATCGTATATTTCGATGCCCTTTGCTGATTATTCTGCAAAGGGCAAAATTTTTATATATGGTAAATAAAATTGATTATGATTAGAGAAAAATTAATTAATTATACAATTTGGATCCCATCAGTGGCGGTATTTTTCTTAGGAGTTACCGGGATTAATGGACAGAGTTCGGGACCTAAAAAAGATACTCTTCATGAAAAGGAGATTGATGAAGTTGTAGTAGTTGCTTATGGAAAAGCAAAAAGAACAAGCTATACAGGTTCTGTAGCAACTATTTCCAGTGATAAAATCAACAACAGGCCCGTCACCAATATCACCAAAGCGCTGGAAGGCCAGGTACCGGGAATCCAGACAACAAGTTCTTCCGGACAGCCCGGAGCCACATCTACAATCCGGATCAGGGGGATTGGCTCCATCAGTGCCTCCAGTGATCCTCTTTACGTAGTAGATGGAATTCCTTTTGACGGAAACCTGAACGCCATCAGCCCCAATGATATTGAATCCATCAGTGTATTGAAAGATGCTACAGCAAGTGCCTTGTATGGTTCAAGAGGAGCCAACGGGATTATTATCATTACCACGAAATCCGGTAAAAAAGGCGAGGCCAGGGTGAATTTTAATATCAGCCAGGGATTCTCCGGCAGAGCAGTGAAAGATTATCAACAGGTAAGTACGGATCAATATTTTGAACTTTACTGGGAAGCGATGAGGAACGGCTATCAATCAGGTAAAGTATCAGCACAGCAGGCTGCACAAATGGCCACTGATAATATAGTTTCAGGTGCAGGGCTTTCTATTAATCCTTACGGGGCCGGTTATCCTAAACCTGTAGGTACAGACGGGAAATTGTTGCCCGGCGCAAAAGCTTTATGGAATGACGACTGGCGGGATATTTTGCAAAGAGTAGCTTCCAGGAATCAGGTGGATCTTGATATTAGTGGCGGAAGCGAAAAAAGTAACTATTTCTTTTCACTGGGGTATCTGGATGATAAAGGAATGGCGATTGAATCCGGGTTTAAGAGATATAATACCAGATTAAAACTCAACTCAGAAGTTAAAAAATGGTTGAATGTAGGGGTGAATTTGAGCTATACCAATAGCATTCAGCAAGCTCCACCTTCATCAGATTCAAAATCCAGTAACATCATCCAGGCGGCAAGGGTAATCCCTTCTTTCTATCCTTATTATGAAAGAAATCCTGATGGATCGTATGTGTTGGATGCTGCAGGAAACAGAATTTATGATTTTGGAAAGTACAGGCCTACAAGTGCTCTCCAGAATCAAAATGCTGCTGCTACCTTGCCTCTTGATAAGAATGAAAATAAAGAAGACAACTTTTCAGGAAAAGGGTTTCTGGATTTTACCTTCCTGCCGGAGCTGAAGTTCAGATCAAGTTTTTCCGTTGATCTGGTTAATTACAACGGACATTATTATTCTAATCCGCTTATCGGACAAGGAAGTGAAACAAACGGTTCTGTAACGAAATCCAACAGCAGGACGTTGTCATATACTACCAGTAATATTTTAACTTTTGATAAGAAATGGGGTAAGCATCATTTTAATGTTTTAGGAGGGCAGGAATTTTATAAATATGATTATCAGACAATTTCCGGTAGCAGAACTCAGTTCTCCCTGCCTTATTATTATGAGCCAGATGGAGCTGCTTTATTGGGAAGCTTCAGCGGGAATAGTGATAAGGTAAGCCTCCTGAGTTTCCTGGGAAAGGTGGAATATGATTTTAATAATACGTATTTCTTATCCTTTTCAGGAAGGGCGGACGGATCTTCAAGATTTTCTCCGGATAACAGATGGGGGAAATTCTGGTCTGTAGGAGGTTCATGGAAAATTTCAAATGAAGAGCTGATTAAAAACCTGAATGTATTTAATCAACTGACACTCCGTGCAAGCTATGGAGGACAGGGTAACGATAAGTTGTTACGCCCTAATGGCTCACCTCTTTATTATGCTTACCAGGAATTGTACAGGTTTTATAATAACCTGGGTGAAGCAGGAACTGTTTTAGAAAAAGCAGCTACAGCTAATGTGAAGTGGGAAACCAACTTAAATTTGAATGTCGGACTGGAGTTTGGAATTCTTAAAAACAGGATTAAAGGAAATATTGAATATTTTAAAAGACAAAGCCAGGATCTGTTATTTAATATGCCGGTTGCCCCGTCATTGGGGATCAGTGATTTTCCTGCCAATATTGGGACCATACAAAATACAGGTTTTGAATTTTCATTATTCACAACTCCCGTTAAGAAAGATGATTTTCAGTGGGACCTGGATATTAACCTGAGTACTCTGAGTAATAAGGTTACCAGGCTTCCGAAAGGTTCTATCGTAACGGGAACCAAATTACTGCAGGAAGGTGGATCTGTCTATGATTTCTATATTCCCGAATGGGCCGGGGTGGACCCAAGTAATGGAAAGCCTTTATGGAAAACGATTTCTCAGGATGCCAACGGAAATACTATTGAAGGAACCACATCTGAATATGCAAAAGCAACAAGAACCTTACAAGGTTCTGCATTACCTAAAGTAACAGGAGGAGTAAGTACGAACATCATCTATAAAAACTTTGATTTCTCAGCATTGCTTACTTTTAAAATAGGGGGTAAGATTCTGGACACAGATTATACTTCACTGCTTCATAACGGAAGTGCAGGAGGACGTGCCTGGAGTGTTGAAATGCTGAACAGATGGACTCCGGACAATCCTTACACAGATGTTCCCGCTTTAAGTACCACTACCAATAACTGGACTTCTACTTCTTCGAGGTTTTTATACTCAGGAACATATGCAAGGCTTAAAAATGTGAGTTTAGGATATACTCTTCCTGCCGATTATTTTGAAAAAATCGGGCTTAAGAAATTCAGGATTTATATCCAGGCAGAAAACCTTCTCACATTTTATAAACATAAAGGAATGGATCCTGAGCAGGCCTTGGATGGTACCACCTATTACAGATATCCTGCTATGAGAACAATTACTTTCGGCCTTCAGGCGACTCTTTAACTTTAAAATTGAAACAATGAAACAATTAAAATATTTATCTGTTAGTCTTTTGGCATTATGGTCGCTGGCCAGCTGTGAAAGTGAACTGGATACGGCTCCTACCAACCAGGCCAATGATGTTGAGGTTTTTAAAACAGCAGAAAGTGCAGAGACGGTTATTAATGGAGCATGGGCAAAATTCAATGATGACGGGACTACCTATGCGAATATCGGTTACTCTACCGTTTTGAGGACAAGTGATGCAATGGGAAGTGATGTAGCGGTATTGACCAATAAATATGGTTTTGCATCTGCTTACGCTTTCACCGAGATGGTGAATAGTACTACAAGCCGTCCGTTGTTTATCTGGTCATTATTGTATTCCACCATCAACAATATGAATAATGTTCTTGCAAAAATAGATGGTACGGAGGGCAGCCAGGAAAAAAAGAACCAGGTGAAAGGCCAGGCAAAAGCATTGCGCGCTTTCTGCTACCTTAATCTGGCCAGTTTTTATCAGTTTAGTTATCTTAAAGATAAAACAGCCCTGACCGCTCCTATTTATACTGAACCTTCTACTATAAACTCAGTCGGGAAGAAAAAAGCAAGCCTGGAAGAAATTTATACTTTGATTAAAAGTGATCTTACGGATGCGGATCATTTATTACAAGAGTATACAAGAAATAATAAAGACAAGATCAACCGTTCTGTAGTCAATGGACTATTAGCCAGAACATACCTGAATACCGGGGAATGGGCAAAAGCTTCAGCTGCTGCAAAAATTGCAAGAGAAGGTTTCCCTTTGATGGCTCCGGAAAAATATAAAGAAGGGTTTAATGATATTAATAATGCAGAATGGATCTGGGGACACGGGCAGACACAGGAACAGTCGGATGCAAGCTATGCTTTTCATTATCTGGATGTGTCTTCTTCCGGAAGTTTTTATTACAGCTTTATGGCGGATCCTTACTTTAAAGATCTGTTTGATACGAATGATATCCGGTATCAGCTGTTTTCATGGGATGGCCTTAAAGGAAGGGAAGGACTGTTGAGATATGCCAAATTTAAATTCAAGCCTACTTTGATTGCGGATATTGTATACATGAGGTCGGCGGAGATGTATCTGATTGAAGCTGAAGCTGAAGCAAGAAACGGAAATACATCACAGGCAGTAGCTGTTTTAAACCAATTGAAGACGGCAAGAAAAGCGAATGTTTACAGCGGCTCTCTGGCTCAGGATGATGTGGTAAAAGAAATTCTGGTTGAAAGAAGAAAAGAATTGTTCGGAGAAGGCTTCTCGCTGTCAGATATTATCAGAACCCAGGGAACGGTGGTTAGAAAACCATTTGTAGATGCTGATGGAAAACCTGTTAAGGTTCAGATTACAACACCGGATGGAACTGTGAAAACAGTAGACGGCAGGGGACATTCTGTTTTTGATTTCCCTGATAAAACGGCCTTTGTTCCAAATAGTCCTTATTATTTATTCAGTATTCCACAAAGAGAAACGGAGAATAACCCGAATTTATAACATAGAGCCATAATTAGATTTGATTTTTAGCCACTGCTTTTGCAGTGGTTTTTTGTTGATGAGGTATAAAAATAGCCGCAAGATTCTTGCGGCTATTCATATTATGGTCTATCAATTTTCTTTATAGTAAAATGTATAGACTTTGTTGGGTAAACTGATATAGACTGTATCCGTTATCAGTTTTTTCTTATCAATTTTCTTAAGATAAACCCTTTCTTCAGGAGACGGATCTATTTTTCCGAAAGTAGAAGACCGAATGCTTGAGGCAGTCATAACTTTGCTCTTGAAAGCAATGTATATGGAATGGTTATTTTGTATATTGTAAAGAGTGTGTACTCCTACTTTTACATAATTAACTTTGCCGTCTGATTCTTTAATTTCATAATACTCTTTAGTTTTTGGTAAGTTATCAATTGATTGGTAACTTTTGAAATCACTTGATACGCAGCTTGTTGTTAAGCAGAACGTTAAGAGTAGTAAAATATACTTATTCATCTTTAGATATTCTATATATTTTAAACATTTGTGTAGCATTACATTCGTTAGTGCCAAAGGTTTCATACGGATCACCTTTCATAAAGAGTTGTTCCCATATTCCTTTTACCTGGAAATTTGTCCAGCCTTGTTCATACACCTGGAATATATGGCCAAATTCATGCCCAAATGTAGTGAAATGAGTGAGTGCTCCCTCGGCGCCAAAAGTAGCTACATTATTTCCCCAGGTAACTTCTCTTCTAAATTCACTTATAGAATAACCTCTGCTGTTGGTAGTAAATAATTTTGCAAAGAAAGGTTGTGCCAGTTGGTATAAACCTTTATTTCTCCATTTTACATGTTTATATGAAATATCTAACTCCTTAGACATGGCTTTCACATCTTGAAGCTGCTCATCAGTTGGTTTATAGGTTGCACCAAAAACAGTAATCATGAATGCTGCCTGGCCCGCTCCGTTATAGGCTCCGTTTTCAAAGCCATTTTTAATTCCCTGCCATACATTTGTTCCTCGGAACATGGCTGTAAAGCCACCTGAAATAGCACCTGTAATTCCATATTTAGTTGAGTTGTACAGGATTTCTCCTACTACATTTTTAGCCCAGCCCCAAACACCTTTTCCGCCTAAAGCTCTCCATCCCGGTAGTTTATTTCCAACAAATGCCCCAATCATTGAAGAAGTAATGGTTATTGCATCAATTTTTCCGTCCAGCATAGACTGAGTAGTGATGTTAGAAAGAAGTTCCCATGTTCCGTTGTTAAGAATAGCACTACTAGGACTGAATAAAGCGGCACCCAGGCCGTTTAATCCTCCGGAAATTGCACCCGCAATAGCTCCTCCCAATACTGCTTTGCCAAAACCGCTCCAATCTTTGGTAATTAAGCCTTTGATAGTGTATGTTAAAATACCAATACCTGCCCCTATGATAGCTCCGTAGGCTGCCCCTATAGCAATTTTGATGAGAACAGGTAGCAAGACCTGCAGGAATTCCCCACTAGGGTCATTAAACATCAAAGGATTGTTCAGAACATAGCCGTACTTATTATAGTTTTGGGTATTATAAGGATCCTGGATATGCTCATCAGCATTTAAGAATCTTCTTAATAAAGGGTCATATAGCCTTCCGTTCATATGGATGATTCCTACTTCCATGAAGTGCTCATGAGAAGTATAGCCTCTTTCCAGCAGTAATCCTCCTTTATTTACTGTTTCCTGAATTTTGTTGATATCCGTTACAATTGGTCCGTTACCTATTTGAAGATGGGTCATATTCCCCCATGCATCAAAATGTCTTTGTTCCAGTTTATTTCCCGCTTCATCACTGATGGCTAAGATACTTCCTAAATAATCTTTATGCAAGAATTTATAAGAACCATTATTCTCCGTATAGTTCTTGACAAAAATAATATCACTTTCATAAGGAGTTCCACCAATATAAAGAATATGCTTTTCTTTTCCTGTAGCATTATCTTTTACAATTTCAAAGCTTCCGTCCTCACTATAGAATTTAGTGAATTTACCATCTCCATCTGCATTAAAATTACCTCCATAGGTAACTCTTTGTCTCATTGCTGTCAATCCGTATTGGAAAGCGACATCTCCTTTCATGCCATCAATAAATACAGGATCGTTATTTTCATTATAAACAACATTTTGGATTAAATCATTGTTATAATTCTGTGTCCCTGCCGCATTAAGAGTCATCCCTGTAGGCTGATAGATTTTAGAAGAATTATCAAACTTAATTTTTCCTACCTGATCATTTTCTAGGATTCTACCCTTTACATCATAAACATTAAGAACAGCATTTTGGGTTTTAACCCCTGTCACCGGGTTGGTCCAATTGATCAACCTGTTGTTATCATCATAATCAAATGATTCCTGAATGTAGAAATCGCCTTCGGTAGACCTGGTTTCCAGCTCATTCTTGATGGCATTGAAATTATAGGACAGTCGTAAGATATGTTTTTTAACAGCTGAACCATGGTTTACCTGGCTTAAGGTACCATCGGGTTCATAGGTTTGGTTAATTTCAGCAGCTCCTAACTGAGCTTTAAGAACCTGGCCTCTTGCATTTACCTCTTTCAGTTCCCAAAGAGTTTTTCCGGAGTTTTTATCTTTTACCAGATATAAATCTCCATTCCAGGGATTGTACACATTTTCTATCTGAACTTTAGTCAATACTCCCGAAGAGAATAATTGTTTTTCGTAAGAGATAATTCTTGCTTTGTCATCATAGGTAATTCCTTTTTGGATAAAGTACTTGTCATTACTGCTTTCAGAAGAGGACAATATCCTTCCCTGCTGATCATAAGTGGTTGATGAACTGTATGCTTTTCCTTTAGAAGTTCCGGTTTTTGAAACAAGTCTTCCCTTATCATCATAGCTGAAAGAAATTAACTTATTGGTGGCCTGCCCACCATCCGTTGTGGAAATCTCTTTTTGAGAAATAAGCTGCCCAAGATTATTATATGTATATTCTTTAGTACCCTTAGGGCTTACAATTTTCTTAATCTGGCCAAATCCATTATATTCATATTTATAAAGACCATTTGAAGGATCATTGAATTCTGATTTTCTTCCCCATGAGTCATACTTGATGGTTACCGTATTTTCAGCATACTGCGTCTTGATTTGTTCTCCGGCAGCATTGTAAGAGAATGTAATAGTACCTCCTTTATCTGTGGATGATACTACGTTTCCTAAAGCATCGGTAGTTTTGGAAGTTGTTCTGCCATAACCATTGAGCTCTTTCTCTGTAGTAGTTCCACCCACAATTGAAGTTTCCATTTGCTTGCCGGTAAACGCTGTAGCGGTAACTTTGGTTGGAAATACGGAGTCATCATAAACTATAGTATTCCACTGCCATGCGTTTGTTCCTTCACCATAAGGCTCACTTTCACTTGTTTTTCTTCCTAATAGGTCATATTGAATGTCAATATTGAGGAATTGTCCCTGCTGAAAGGCTTTTGTAGATGCCTTGTATTTTTGTCCAAACTTATTGGTATATTTTTTTGAAATATTTCCATGAGGCTCATGCTGTACTACTATAGCGTTATACTGATCATCTTTAATATATTCATAAGTAGTAGTTCCACCTAAGCTTGTCTTTGATTTCAACAATTTACCCCACGCATCATATTCATTTTCCAGGATATTGCCAAGAGGGTCAGTCTGTTTGGTAATCTGCCCCCAATTATTGTAAACAATATCAGTGACAAGTCCTAAATTATCAGTTTTTTTAACAACAAACCTACCCTTATCATCATATTGCGTACTTACCGTTTGTGACTGGGAATCTATACTGTTAGTTGTTGTTTTCTGAGTAATATTTCCAAAACTGTCATAATTGTAGTTTTCCAGTAGCCAGCCTGTATTATCCCTATTCCAGGTTTTCTTTGTTTTTACTGAATTATTCTCATACGTGTATTCTTCTTTGGAAGACTTAGTATCATTGTACGCCTGCTTGGTTTCTGTTTTTTCCTGCGGCCTGCCTATATAATAAGCTGCTCCTGATCCGGATGGATTATGGAAATAAGTAAATGCTGACGTCGTAATGGCATATCCATTATTGATATTAGTAATATTTTGCGACGGGAGATAATAACTTCCATAAGTAATTGTATTCTCTGCAACTGTGTTGGTTATGAAATCTTTCGTCCTGATTTTTTTAGGAACAATTGCTGTAACCGCTTTGGACTTATCATTCTCTGAAACAACAGCGGTAACCTGGCCATTTATTAATTTTTCAACTTGATAGATGGTAGATTTTAAGCTTAATAGCTGGCTATTGTTTTCAGAAATGTCAGTTGGGAAAACTTTTGTTTCATCGGTTGTCCGGATAGACCATTCCTTGATTGGTAAACTTTCGTTCAGCGGATCTATTTCCGTACCGTTCCATACTTTAGTGTTTTCAAAGCCGTCTGCATACCATGATGAGCGGGCAATTTGACGGAATCCAACAGTTCCACGACCCTGTAGATGGGCTAATAGTCCCCTATAACGGAAATCCTGCTTTTTACCCTCTTGCTGGAGTTGCGACACAGCGTAGGATTGCTGAACATTTGCAAGTTCCATATAAGGATATTTTTCCTTCTTTACAGCCTGATAGAAGTTCGGTGAAGCAATAGGGTCAAGCTCTTTATAGCTGATATCTGTTTTTACACCGCCTTGAGTAATGGAGCTGATACGGGCTTCTTTAGAAACATCATAAAAATCAATTCTCTTTACCCTGTCTCCTGAAACTCCCCTGATTGGGCTTGGGCTGACAAGTATGATCTGATGAACAGACTGATTGATTTTAAAGTTCCCTAAAAGCTCCTGCATATCATATTTGGTTCTCTCATTAAGATAAGTATGCGGATCATCCCTAAAACCGCTACTATCTCCTAAAGGACCTTCATTGAATGCATAACGAATATCATTGTTGAATTTTTTTTCTCCCGCAGATATTTTAATATCAACCGTATTATAATAATAGATATTAAAAATAGTTTGAGAACCGCTAAGCTTAACTCTTTCTTTTCTATAGTTAAAAGTAACGAAGTCACTCTTACCGTCTCTGTCAAGGTCATAAGCCTGGTGGCTTGTTCTTTCAACAGTTGCAGTACCGTCATTATTAGAATTAACAAGCTGATCTTTACGGAATAAAGCAAAATTAGGTTTAAATTCCTCCAGAAACGTTTTACCCGTTGACTGATATAAATACCAGTCTGTCGTAGTATTGGACGCAGGAACCAATAAATCACTCTTTCCGTCTCCGTTAAAATCTCCGATGACAGCTCTTTGATTAACTCCTTTAACTCTTTCATCATTCTGATAAAAACCATTTTCGATTACAGAATAAAGGTTATTCGATTCCTTCTTAAACTGAACGAGAAATGGACGATTTCCACTGTCAAATCTTAAAAAATCAGTTCTGCCATCTCCGTCAAAATCTCCCATTTTGTAGGTGTCAAATATATCCACATCATAAGGATAAAAAGACATTTGAGAGAAAGATTGCGTAGCACTTATTGCATTATCCAGGTTGATTGCAATATATCTTTTCCTATCTTGAAAAGTTTCATCAAATTCAGGCAAGCTTATTGGGCTATTAGGATCCTGGGGTCTCTGAACTTTGGTATGTACGGCGTCATTGAACCCCATCATTAATTCAGAAATGCCATCTCCATCAAGATCCAGTTCCATAAGTCTCAAAGGGGTGGTTTTGAAACTGGTACCACCTTGCATAGGGTCTATTTCCGGAGTAGTGAGATCATAAACAGATTTAGGAAGAACCTTGGTGTATTGATGCTCTAGTTGATTATTCTGATTAATTGAATATACAAATAATTGAATATCTTTTGTATCACTGGCAATTTTATAAAAAGCGAATCCCTGCTGGTTTTCCATAATGCCTGCCGGGTTTTTGAATGAAATGGGCAAAGCTTTCTTAAACTCATCTTTTGTAATAGCCAGAGATCCGACGTAGGTAAGTTCAGCCAATCCTTGTGGACGGTCCAGGGCTTTCTTTGCCAGATAAAGACCAGCTGGTTTGTCTATAGGATTGTTACATACAGAATTGAAACCGCTGCCTCCAATACTTCCACAGATTCTGAAAGGCTGATCCTTATATTCTAAGGCATCTATTTTACCGTCTCCATCAAAATCACCCAATAATCCTGATTCCAAAGAATGACTGGAAGATTGTATCCAGTCAGTTCCTCTTACCGAGTTTTCATATTCAAAGCTGACAGGATTGGCGGCTTCACCTGCTGAATTATATTCAGTGACTTTATTCAGAAACTGATAATTTGTCCCGTTATTATCTTTTTTATATTCAAGACGGTAAGTTTTGAAAGGTTGTAAATGGGAGGTTACAATAATTTCTGAAAGAATTTTATTCTGTGCATGTTCAAGCCCTTGTACAAAAGACTGTTCTTTCAGGTCCCGGTCAATGTATAAGAATTCGATTGAATTAAAATGCGGTTTATTCAATGTTTCATTTCCTCCCCATCCTATGGAAGAGATCCTCATGACACGATTTAAGGTTCTGAAGCCTCCGGAAGATGATTCAGAAGCATAATTATAGGTAATGTAATTTCCCTGTGCATCTTTCCACTTTACGATATTGTATTCTAAAGGGGTTGTTACAGTAGGATTACCCCTCATTCCTGGCTGGTATGCGCCATACCAGGCTTGGGATCCGTCTTCAAAAGTAACTTCAAAATGGGCAGGTCCGACATCTTGTCCATTGACTACATAGGTGCCAACAGATTTAATCTTGAGGTTAGAATATTTTTCAGTCACATATTCAGCCCCATCTTTTCCATATTCGCCTGATTTTAATATTAACCGTTGGCCATTGAAACTGTAGTTGTCGGAATAATCTATTTGTACCGGCTTCACCTCACCATGCGTTTCAATAGTTTTACCAATCCTTGAAATAGATGTGATTCCTGAAAGGTTCCAGCCATATCCTGCAATACCATTTCCCGTACCACTGGTATAGACAAGATTAGCCTGCGGAGCTACGTTTTTCACTCCGGGAGGTAAAGTGATCGGTAATGTAAATTGTAATTGCCCAGTTCCCGTAACTTCTATATTTCCTTGAGTATCATGGAAACTTTTACCCGTAGGTGCAGAAGTCCCGCTAGGGTTATTCGACCCTGCATTTGAATTTGTCGGCCCGCCACCCGGATTCTCCGTGGCAGGACCTATTTTAGCCACAAACGGATTCGAAACATCCGATTGGGCATGAAATCCCTGTGCCATGACCACCGTCTGCGGATCCTGAACCGTCCGGGAGGTGGATTCTGCCTGGTAGAGGATGGTCTGCGAAAAAGCCCCTACCGAACACATGGATAACATCAATGATGAAAATAATTTCATTGTTATTAGTTGTTTGTTATGATAATTTGTAATTGATGAGATAGGAATACCATCCTGATAACATTGAGATATCTTTGAATTTTTCAACGTTAAATAGTTCCTGCCTTTTATCTTTTAGTCACATTTCTTCCAAAGACTCTTCCGTCTTTTAACGTAAAGCGAAGAATGTAAACACCCCAATCGTATCCGGTCATATTGATTTTTATCTTACGTCCTAAATCCGGTGAATTCTGCTGCTGGAATTTCCAGTGAACTGTACTATGCTGGTACAACGATACGGATTCAATCAATCCGTCTACTTCTTCAGTCCAGTCAATGGTTAGATAATCATTTACCGGGACAGGATAGAGCCTTATTTGTTTCCAGAATGTTTTTTCATCAATAGCAGGAGTTTGTTGGGTAACAGCTGCTACCTTTGCTTCCTCCTGTACTTTGACTTCTTTTGTAATAATCTCGTCGGCTTTTTTAGCGGATACGTTAGTACCCCTGTACCGTTGGTTTCCGGCTTCATCATATTTGAAATAGACTTCAGTTTGTGAATAGCCCAGAAAACCTACCAACAAAGAAACTATTGAAAATAATTTTCTTTTCATGGTATTTTATTTTTTTGCAGAAAGCAATTGTTGTACCTGTGCTTTTAGTTCTTTAATCTCTTCAGATTGTGATTTTAACTGTTTGTTCTGCTCAATGGAATAAAGGGTTAATTCTTCTATTTTCTCCAAAAGCTTAGCATCCATTTCTCCTAAATTAATTCCGTCTTTCTCTACTTCTTTGGCAGAAGGGATGTTTGGTAAATGTCCTTTTTCTGAAATATGCCTTTCTACCTCTTCCAAAGAGCGAAGTTTATAATCTTTTTTGAAGACATAGTCTGCCCAGCCGTTAGCCGCAGGGTTTTCAACTTTTACCTGTTGTGCTTTGATTCCCTTGCCCACATACAGGGTAAAATTAGGATCATTATCATACAGCTCCGTTCCCATCGTTACCTTTCCTGTGTTGAAAAGTACCAGTAAACTTTTGTGGACCCCATCAGAAAAACGGACTCTTGAGATTCCCGGTGAGTTAGGAGTGCTGGTATCTGCATTAGGATCAATGGCATTATCATTATCCATATGGATATTCAGATTTTGCCCGCTTAATAACCTCATCACAGCATCATTTGGTTGTGCCCATTGGGAGTAACAACGGCTGCACGGAGCAAGGGCCAGCTGTAAGTTTCCGGTTCCAGGAGCTCCGCTTCCGATATTGATGCTCTGGCCCTCCAGTTTAAAGATCTGTTTGTTGTTTTGTCTAAAAACAATTGGCTTGTCATCTGTTGTTCCGATAAAGTGAGTTGAAGGATTGGTTCCAACATTCCCGGTAGTGTTCCAGCTTTGTGCGAAAATGCCGGATGCCGCCATCATAAAGGCGAATAGTAATGTACGTTTCATTGAAAAGTTTTTAAATTTGTTATTCTCAGTACAAATTTAACACTTTTTTATTTTAGTCACTTTTTGGTGTCTTGTGATTTAAGTCATATAAAAAAGGCTTATCTTTAGATGAAATTTACTATCAATTACAAATCCTTTTGAATCAGTAAAAAGAATGGTATTTATTTTGATGATTACTGCCAAAGAAACACTCATGAAAATGAGAAGAATGACTTTAAGTTCTTCTAAGTTTCAATAGAAACCGTTCATTTTAGAAAAAAACTTTACCTTTGTTGCAATGAACCTGTTAAGATGGATACTGGCAATTTATTTCATGGCGTTATCTTTGATGCCATGTGAAGATGTGTCCCGTCCATTGGATTCTAACGGTAATAAAATATCTTCATCTATCCAAGGAGCTCACTCTACAGAAAAGGGAGATGTTTGTTCACCACTTTGTGCCTGCAGCTGTTGCCAGATTACGGCTTCAGCTTTTAAAATGGATCCTTTGTTAGAAGTTCCCGAGCAGATTCAGGCTTATTTCTCTAAGAAAATCTTATTTCAGAAAAACGACTTTGCCTATCAGGTGTATGACCCTATCTGGCAACCTCCTAAGATTTAATTTTTATTGACTTATCAGAAAGCTGTGCTTTCTAAACCGTGTTTGAAACTTTGCAATACCATTGCAGGGGCTTTCAGAATATTTTTGCTGCAGTATTTTAGGCTGTTAGCATTATTTTCAATAAAAATTCAATAAAAATCGTGTTAGATAAAATCATACAATTCAGTATTAAAAATAAGGTCATTATCGGTATTATGACCCTTTTGCTGATCATCTGGGGAACATGGAGTGCAACCAGGCTCCCTGTTGATGCTGTGCCCGACATTACCAATAATCAGGTGCAGATTATTACCGTTTGCCCCACATTGGCAGGGCAGGAAGTGGAGCAGTTGGTAACCTTTCCCATTGAACAGAGTATAGCCAATGTGCCGGATATTCAGGAAACAAGAAGTATATCAAGATTCGGGCTCTCTGTGATTACCGTTGTTTTCAAAGAAGATGTTAATATTTACTTTGCGAGACAGCTGATCAGCGAACAGTTGAAAAATGCAGTTGAGGAAATTCCGAAAGGAGTAGGAACCCCTGAGCTAGCTCCTGTGAGTACGGGTCTGGGGGAAATCTATCAATATATTCTTCATCCTAAAAAAGGGAGTGAGAAAAAGTACAATGCTAAAGAACTCAGAACCATGCAGGATTGGATTGTTCGCAGGCAGCTCAACGGAACACCGGGCGTTGCTGAGATCAACAGTTTTGGAGGTGAATTAAAACAATATGAAGTCGCTATAGACCCCAACCGCCTGAAGGCAATGGATATCAGCATTACAGACATATTTACAGCACTTGAAAAAAATAACCAGAATACAGGAGGGGCTTATATTGATAAAAAGCCCAATGCTTATTTTATCCGTGGAATCGGGTTGGTAAGTTCCCTGGAAGATATTAAAAATATAGCCGTAAAAAATGAAACGGGGAGTGTGCCGATATTCGTCAAAGATGTGGCCGATGTCCGGTTAGGAAGTGCCGTCCGATATGGAGCATTGACGTATAATGGAAAAGTAGATGCTGTGGGAGGAGTTGTTATGATGTTGAAAGGAGCCAACAGTAACGAAGTGGTGAACAATATCAAAGCTAAAATCCCTACCATTCAGAAATCACTTCCGGATGATGTAGTGATAGAACCGTTCTTGGACAGGACAGATTTAGTGAGCAGGGCGATAAATACTGTTGAAAAAAACCTGATGGAAGGTGCATTGATTGTTATTTTTGTTCTTGTTGTCTTCCTGGGTAACCTGAGAGCCGGACTTATCGTTGCATCAGCCATTCCGCTTTCTTTATTATTTGCTTTGGGAATGATGAATGTTTTTGGGGTTAGTGCCAACCTGATGAGCTTAGGAGCTATTGATTTCGGGCTGATTGTGGATGGAGCGGTAATTATCGTTGAAGCAACCCTGCATCTCCTGCATAACAAAAATTATAACGGCAAGCTCAGCCAGATTCAGATGGATCAGGAAGTAGGAACTGCAGCTTCCAAAATGATGAACAGTGCCATATTCGGGCAGATTATCATCCTTATTGTGTATGTTCCCATCCTTACTCTGGCAGGAGTAGAAGGGAAGATGTTTACGCCAATGGCTAAAACAGTAGGCTTTGCAATTATTGGGGCAACAATATTATCGGTTACGTATATTCCGATGATGAGTGCCCTGTTTCTATCTAAAAAGATTTCCCATAAAGAGACTCTTTCAGATAAAATGATGAATGCATTACAGAAGATTTATCAGCCATTGCTGCGGAAAGCAATTAAAATAAAATATGTTATCGTCTCAGCAACGGTATTGATATTTGTAATAGCGGCTTTCATCTTTAAGAATATGGGTGGAGAATTTATTCCACAGCTACAGGAAGGAGATTTTGCATTTCACTGTATCTTACCTCAAGGAAGCTCGCTGAGCCAGAGTATTGAAACATCTATGCAGGCATCCCGGATTATCAAACAGTTTGATGAGGTGAAAATGGTCGTAGGGAAAACCGGTTCAGCTGAAGTTCCTACAGACCCCATGCCGCCTGAAGCCACTGATATGATTATAGTATTGAAACCACAAAGTGAATGGAAAACCAAAAAATCCTACAACGAACTGGGAGATGAGATCAGTGAAAAACTGGAAGCTATTCCGGGGGTGTTCTTTGAGAAAAATCAACCGATTCAGATGCGTTTTAATGAACTGATGACAGGGATCAGACAGGATGTAGCTGTTAAAATTTTTGGAGAAAACCTTGATTCACTGGCAGTATATGCTGATAAAGTAGGAAAGGTAATCCAAACGGTTGATGGAGCTACTGCCCCCCAGATTGAAAGAGTGAGCGGTTTGCCTCAGATCAATGTACAATACGACCGGACAAGAATTGCCAACTACGGATTGAATATCGAAGACGTCAACAATGCGGTAAGTACGGCATTTGCCGGTAAAGCAGCCGGACAGGTTTTTGAAAACGAAAGACGTTTCGATTTGGTGGTCCGCCTGGACAGTCTCCACAGATCAGATATCTCGGATGTTAACAATTTAATGATCACTACTGCTACCGGTGCACAAATTCCATTATCACAGGTGGCTAATGTAAGCTACAAGCTTGGTCCGGCACAGATTAGCCGTGAGCAGGGAAAACGCAGAATTGTAATAGGATTTAATGTAAAAGGCCGAGATGTGGAAAGTGTGGTAAGAGATATCCAGGCAAAACTGGATAAAGATATCAAACTGCCTTCAGGGTATTACTTTACCTATGGCGGACAGTTTGAAAACCTGCAGGAAGCGAGTAAGCGTCTGATGATTGCAGTACCGGTATCCCTGTTTCTTATTTTCATGCTGCTGTATTTCACCTTTCATTCATTCAAACAGGCCGGATTGATCTTTACAGCGATTCCAATGAGTGCTATAGGAGGAATATTTGCGTTGCTTCTCAGGGATATGCCGTTCAGTATCAGTGCGGGAATAGGATTTATCGCGCTCTTTGGAGTAGCCGTGCTCAACGGAATTGTTTTGATCGGAACGTTTAACCAGCTTGAAAAAGAAGGAGAAACCGATCTTCTGAAAAGGGTGTATGAGGGAACGAAAAGCAGATTGAGACCGGTTTTAATGACGGCTACAGTAGCTTCATTAGGGTTCCTGCCGATGGCCATTTCCACAGGAGCAGGAGCAGAGGTTCAGAAACCTTTGGCAACGGTAGTAATCGGTGGCCTTGTATCAGCCACATTCCTTACCTTGTTTGTTCTGCCGATGCTGTATATTATTTTTAACACAAAGATTTTGAAAAGAAAGAAAAATAACCCGGGAACTTTTACCATTGTTCTTATTGTAGGGCTGATGATGATGGGGCAGACTTTTAACGCCCAGTCCAGACCGATCTCCGTAGAACAGGCGGTGCAGATGGCAATGGACAATAATTTAACCTTACAATCAAAAGATTTAAGTATTAAATCGGCAGAAGCGTTGAGGCCAACTGCCAAAGAGCTTCCTAAATTAAGCTTTGAAGCCCAGTTGGGACAATACAACAGTCCGAAGTTTGACCAGTCTTTTGCCATTTCACAGAGTATTCCCTTCCCAACACTTTTTAAAGCAAGAAAGGACCTGATCAATGAAAATATAAAAAGTAAAAAAATTGATAAGGAAATCACTGCCAATGAGCTGATAAGACAGGTCCGGACCTATTATTATCAGATTGAATATCTTCAATACAATAAAGCACAGCTTACCAGCCTCGACGCGGTATACGAGGATTTTATCAGGATTGCAACAGTAAGATTCAAGGCAGGAGATATCAAGAAAATTGAAATCAGCACAGCAGAAACCCAGAAAGGAGAAATTGACCTGCTGCTCAGACAGAACGAAGTATATTTAAATAATGCCTATAAGAATTTAAAAACCATTTTAAATACTGCCGAAAATTTTGAAGTTCCGTTCAACCAGAATTATGAACCTTTAAAAGCGGAGAGCGTATTGGATAGTACCGTAGTTGCTAACAATCCATCCGTAAAGGCTTTTTACCAGGAAATGGAAATTGCGGAGAAAAATAAAAAGGTTGAAAAATCCCTTGGGCTTCCTGATTTCAGTTTGGGATATACCAATCAGTCGTTGATAGGCTTTCATACGGTAAACGGGCAAGAGATGTATTATGGAGCAGGAAACCGGTTCAACTCTGCAACAGTAGGAGTTGCCATTCCATTGACTTTCGGAGCTACAAAGGCAAGAATCCAGGCATTGGAATATGAAAAGCAGGTTGCTGAAACCAATGCAAAAATGCAGCAGAAACAGCTTACCACCCAACTGGAAAATGCGCTTAATCAGTATCAGCAGGATATGCAGCAATATGAGTACTACATCAATCAGGCTTTGCCCAATGCTGAAAAAATTGTGAAAGCGGCTCAACTGGGATACAAAACAGGAGAAATCTCTTATGTAGAATATCTTTTTGCCTTGCAGACAGCTACCAGTATTCAGCTGAAATACCTGGAATCTATTCAGCAGGTCAATCAATCTGTAGTTACTATTAATTCAATCATTAATAAATAATATGAAATCGCTTTTAATACAATTCACCGGCAAAAAAATAAAAACGGGAGCAGCGATGATCCATGACTTTATAAAAAATAAATATTTGCATATGAAACCCAGTTATAATACCATATCCCTTATCCTTATCGCATTCCTGATAACGGGCTGTGGGAAAAAAGAAACTCCGGAAGAAAAAGCCCCTGAAAAAACAGAACAAAAGGAAAAACCCAAAGAAGAAGCCCATGAAACCATAGCCTCATTAACGGAAGAACAGATGAAGTCTGTAGGAGTGGCCCTGGGATCGGTTGAAATGAAAGAACTCACTTCCACTATTAAGGCGAATGGTTTATTAAGTGTTCCCAACAGCAATAAAGCCACAATAACTTCCTTATACGGTGGGATTATCAAAACATTGAACATCCAGGTAGGAAGTGTGGTGAAAAAAGGCCAGGTGATAGCAACTATTGCCAACCCTGAATATATACAGCTTCAGGAAGATTACCTGACGACCAGCAGCAGAATTACCTATGCAGAACAGGAATACAGAAGGCAGAGGGAACTTTTTGATAACGATGCGGGAGCTAAGAAAAACCTGCAAAGCGCAGATGCTGAGCTGAAGACCTTAAGAACAAAAAGGGCATCCCTGCTGAAACAACTTCAGATGATGGGAATAAACCCGGGAAAAGTAAATAACGGAAATATGAAATCCGGTCTGGTGATCACCTCTCCGATTAGCGGAACGATCAGCAGTATCACCGCACAGATAGGAAGTTATGTTGATATTTCTTCCCCTGTTGCTACGGTCATTGATAACGGTTCAATTCATCTGGATCTCCAGGTTTTTGAAAAAGACCTCCCTAAAATGAGAGTAGGACAGATTGTTCATTTTAAGCTGACGAATAATCCCGAAACAGAATATGACGCAAGAATTTATAGCATAGGATCATCCTTTGAAAATGAGAGCAAAACCATTTCCATGCATTGTGAGGTGACAGGGAATAAAGCAGGATTGATTGACGGGATGAATATCACAGGAATCGTGAGCCTGGATAAAAGCACTACCCCGGCAGTTCCCACTGAAGCCATTGTAGAGGCTGACGGGAAATATTATGTTTTTGTGCAGGCAGACCAGAAGAAAGAAGAACAACATAAAGAAAATGAAAAAAGCCATCCTAAAACAATGAACTTTGAAAAAATAGAAGTAGTAAAAGGTACAACGGATATGGGATACACTGCCATTACACCGATTGGTGAAATTCCGGCCGATGCAAAAATTGTTGTGAAAGGAGCCTTTTTTGTGAATGCTAAACTGGTCAATGCCGGAGAACATGAACATTAATGAAGGGGCTGGTCTCTGGTAAATGTCGATTTTTATGCTTAATTTAGAGACGTTTACGGAATATTTTCATTGAATTTTAATCAATTGAGGGAAAAGATAATCCCTGCAGAATTTTAATCAAGGATCTATTATGTTATTAAATAAAAGAATATCGGTCTGGTATTTCCTTCGTGAAATAAAAATCCAGATGTTATTTATTGGAATATTTGCCGTAGTCATAGGGCTTTTGGATATGCTTCCCTGGTTTCAGAAAATTTCACTACCTTTAAACATACCCGCACTCCTGGGAACAGCAGTATCCTTGTTATTAGCTTTCCGGACTTCCCAATCCTACGAAAGGTGGTGGGAAGCCAGAACGGTATGGGGAGCCATTGTGAATGACTCCAGGTCCCTGATACGACTGGTTGTTCAGTTTCTCCCGGAAAGTGAAGATAAGATCATCAAAGATTTTGCAGAAAGACAAATCATATGGACCTATGCACTGGGCGAATCTTTAAGAAAACAGCCTTTTTCTGAAAAAGTTCTGCAGTATCTCGGAAAAAATAATATCAGTGCGGCTAATATTCCCAATGCACTTTTGGATGCACACTCCAGACAGCTGAAGGAAATAGCTGAGCCCGCAGGACTTACCGGGTTTCAACAGATGCAGCTGAATGATATGATAACGAGGCTTTGTGACAGTATGGGAAAATGTGAACGACTGAAAAATACCGTTTTCCCGAGATCTTACAGTGTGCTGGTTCATATTTTAATCTATGTATTTGCAGCCATCCTTCCATTCGGACTTGATGACTCGGAGTTGATGGTGGAAATAGGAGTGACTTTCCTGATTCCGGTAGTATTTATCAGCATAGAAAAAACCTCTATCCTGATGCAGGATCCTTTTGAAAATAAACCGGTAGATACACCCGTGACGTCTCTGGCGCAAACCATAGAAATCAATATAAGACAAATGATCGGGGAGCAGAATGTTCCTGCAAAAAAAGAGAATACATCATATTATGAAATGTAAGTAACTGAATTATGGAACCAAAAACACAAATACAAACCGCTTCTGCTGCCAGTAAACATAAAAAAAATCTTCTGATTGTACTGAGCTTTAGCGGAACTTACCTGATCGCCGAGGTAATAGGAGGTATTCTTACCAATAGCCTTGCCTTACTTGCAGATGCTGCTCATATGCTGACTGATGTGGTAGGGCTGCTTCTGGCTTTTATTGCCATCAAAATAGGAGAAAGAAAAGCCGATCCTTCCAGAACTTATGGATATTACCGGACCGAAATATTGGCGGCAGTCATCAATGCTGTTGTTTTATTAGGAATTTCGGGATATGTTTTATATGAAGCTTATCAGCGTTTTCAGAATCCGCCGGAAGTGCAGAGCAAGTCCATGCTGATAGTAGCAGGAATAGGATTGCTGGTAAATGTTGCCGGAATGATGATTTTAAGAAAAGATTCAGAAGCGAGTCTCAATATGAAAGGCGCTTATTTTGAAGTCCTTTCGGATATGCTTACCTCTATAGGTGTTATGATTGCAGGAGTCATTATGCTGACTACCGGTTGGTATTATGCAGATCCGCTGATTTCTGCGGCAATCGGATTATTGATTTTTCCAAGGACCTGGCGGCTGTTGAAAGAAGCGATTAATGTTTTACTGGAAGGTACACCGAAAGAAGTAGATATTTATCAATTACGTCAATCACTGGAACAGGTTCCGGGAGTGAAGAATGTTCATGACCTGCATGTCTGGTCTCTGACATCAAGCGTCAATGCTATGAGTGCCCATATCGTTAAAGATAAAGCATCTTCTCAGAATCAATTGCTGAAAACACTGACAGAAACAACGATTAGGGATTTCAGGATCAGTCATACAACCTTTCAGATAGAAGAGGAAGGCTATGGAGAAAATGAAATTCATCTGTAACCCATTAAATGACAGAGAAATGAAAAAAGATATAGAAAACAAACTTATCGATAAAAATACAAAACCAACCAGTATGAGAATTCTGGTATATGATTTTTTAAGCTCACAAGAGGCTGCATTGTCTCTTTCTGAAATAGAAAATCATTTTGATAACGCAGACAGGATTACCATTTACAGGACCCTGAAAACTTTTGAAGAAAAAGGAATTGTGCATAGCATCCAGGAGAATACCACTACAAAATATAAATTATGTGAGGATGACTGTGATGAGAAAACCCATAAAGACTGGCATCTGCATTTCTACTGCAAAATATGTAAACAGACCACCTGTAAAGAAGATATTTCGTTTCCTGAAAACATTCAGACCAATTTCAGGATTGATGAAATAAGGCTCTTTGCCAAAGGAATCTGTGAAAATTGCCTTGAAAGTTTGCAATAGTATTGCATCAGTCTCACTCTTAAATTTGTATAAAAATATCAGTTATGGAAAAATGCTGTAGTACAACCCCGGAAAAACCGGATACAAAAAGACACCAACATAATCACCCTGAAGGAGACGGGCACGACCATGACGGTCATGACCACTCTCACGATTCGGGAGATCAGTCTGTCTTTCAAATGTTTCTTCCGGCCATTATATCGTTTGTGATCCTGTTAATAGGAATTGCTTTTGACAATTATATAAAACCGGTATGGTTTGCAGGCTGGGTGCGCTTAGTATGGTTTTTGGCTGCTTACATCCCTGTAGGATTCCCGGTATTGAAAGATGCGTATAAAAGCATTATTAAAGGAGATGTTTTCTCAGAATTTTTTCTGATGGGTATAGCAACAATCGGAGCTTTTGCCATCGGGGAGTATCCCGAAGGAGTTGCGGTAATGCTTTTCTATGCCGTAGGAGAAGTTTTTCAGACGTTGGCGGTTTCCAGAGCAAAAGGAAACATCAAAGCTTTGCTGGATCAGCGTCCTGATGAGGTTACCATTATGGAAAACAATCAGCCCAGGACCATGAAAGCAAAAGAAACAAAAATCGGAGATGTTATCCAGTTGAAACCCGGTGAAAAGCTGGCATTGGACGGAGAATTGCTTTCAGACGCAGCTTCATTCAATACAGCGGCATTAACCGGGGAAAGTAAACCCGATACGAAAAACAAAGGGGAAGTGGTTCTGGCAGGAATGATTAATATGAACAGTATTGCACTTGTTAAAGTAACTACGGCCTATGAAGACAGTAAGCTCAGCAAAATATTAGAGCTCGTTCAGAATGCAACTGCTCAAAAAGCCCCTACAGAATTATTCATCAGGAAATTCGCTAAAGTATATACCCCTATTGTTGTACTTCTTGCTATTGGAATCTGCTTATTGCCGTATTTTTTCGTCAGTGAGTATCAGTTCAGGGACTGGCTGTACAGAGCGCTCATCTTCCTGGTAATTTCTTGTCCTTGTGCCCTGGTTATTTCCATTCCGTTAGGCTATTTCGGAGGAATAGGAGCAGCAAGCCGTAATGGGATATTGTTTAAAGGAAGCAATTTCCTGGATGCCATTGCCGAAATCCAGAATGTGGTAATGGATAAAACCGGAACCATGACAGAAGGAGTTTTTAAAGTTCAGGAAGTAAGCATTAGACCCGGATTCAATAAAGATGAAATCCTTCAGATGGTTAACGTGCTGGAAAGTAAAAGTACACACCCTGTAGCCACTGCCATTCATAATTATGTAGGAGATATCAATTACTCCATCCCATTGGATGAGGTGGAAGAAATTGCAGGCCACGGATTAAAAGCCAGAGTAAACGGAAAAGAGCTTTTGGTAGGAAACTTTAAATTAATGGATAAATTCAATATCAGGTATGATATCAACCATGCCAATATTGTATATACCCTGATTGCCGTAGCGTATGACCAGAAGTTCGCAGGATATATTACCATCGCAGACAGCATTAAAGAAGATGCCAGAGCAACTGTTGAAAGGCTGCATCAGCTGAATGTAAAAGCTACCATGCTGAGCGGTGATAAAAGCACCGTAGTAAAATATGTGGCGGATCAGCTGGGCATTGACAACGCTTTTGGAGACCTGTTACCGGAAGATAAAGTCAATAAGGTGAAAGAGATCAAAGCCAAAAATCAGTCTGTAGCTTTCGTGGGCGATGGGGTGAATGATGCACCCGTAGTTGCCTTGAGTGATGTTGGAATTGCAATGGGAGGACTAGGCAGCGATGCAACCATTGAAACAGCAGACGTTGTAATTCAGGATGATAAACCAAGTAAAATACCTATGGCGATCAATATTGGTAAACAAACTAAAAAAATAGTCTGGCAGAATATCATTTTAGCTTTTGCTGTAAAAGCAGTTGTATTAGTGCTGGGTGCGGGCGGACTGGCAACCATGTGGGAAGCGGTATTTGCTGATGTTGGGGTTGCATTATTAGCGATTTTAAATGCCGTAAGAATTCAGAGAATGAAATTTTAAAAGGTAAAAAGCAAAAAGCTATGATGCTCAATATATAATACTTATAGTAACGGAGTCTCATGCCTGATTCCAGGGAATAAAATAACAAAAAGCTCTCCTGATTTACTTTTCAGGAGAGCTTTTATTAACAAGATTAAACTTTATAAAGAACTAAATTTTTTGTTTTGATAAGGCAAAGAAATCAAAAGTCTCTTTTCCTATAGTGAATTGATGTTCTCCGACCTTTGAAAAACCGTTTTTGTAATAAAAATTTATCGCCCGTTCATTGGAGTTCAAAACAGAAAGCCAGATATGGGTCTGAGCCGAATCGTTAAAAGAAGACATCAGCTTTTCCATTAAAATTTTACCTGCCCTTTTATCTAAAAATTCCTTTAATACATAGATCTTCTGCAATTGAGAAACGGTTGAAACATCGATAAATGGTGATGGAGAATGAACTTTTAACTTGGCATATCCGATGGGAAGATCATTCCAGTGGGCAATCCAGAATTTGTTATTAGCATTCTCTATACTATTTCTGATCTTCGCTACGTTGAAGGTCTTTTCAAAATAATCGAAAAGATCCTGTGGATCACGGAAATACTCCGAGAATGTTTCTGTGAAAGTAACTCTTCCCAATAATGCAATTTGAGGCGCATCTTCAGTAGTTGCTGTTCTAATGGTGATCATGGCAATATCCTTATGGCCAAAGTTCGGAATAATATCATTGTAGTAACAGGTACAGTTTTGTTATTTTTTTAGGTAACAGTATGGTTTATTTCTTACAAGTCCTGCATCTGTTTTCAGGTTAAGTAAAAATTAATTTTTTGATCAAAATATCTGAATAATTTCATTAAATCATTTTTATGTGAAAAAAAATAATAACATAATGCTTTTATTTGTAATTTTGATATCAACCAAATCTTAAATTTTAATTACATGAAAAATTATTTATTACCAGGCAAGGACTTGCTGTGTAAAGTAATGACAGCAGCCTTTTTATTCCTCACTACAGCTTTATACTATGGACAGCTTGAAAAAACCTATATAAGCAGCCAGACGAATCAGATCTTTGGAGTTTGTGTATTATGCGGGGTAAATAATCCGCAAAACGTGGTGGGAAGTAATGAAAACGACTATGCCACTTTAAAAATTCCTATAGGAGTAAGTGGAAGGATTGAGCAGAATTTTATTTTCCCAAAGCTAAGCCCCGGTTTCAGAAAGATTGTAATGGGTATTGAAACACCGAATGTCTCCATAAAAGAACAGGCAAAAAGAGAAATTTATATTGAAACGTTTAATGGCAATGTTTCCAATGGTGACAGGCAAAGATTAAACGTCAGTATGCTGAAACCAGGTCCCAATCCTCAGAAAGGTACCATTGAATTTACCTCTCCCAAGCGTTTTGATAAAGTTCATATCTCTGTTTACAGTGGATTGATTGGCTTGGGTGAAGAAATGAGGATTTATTATATGGCTCATCTTCCGGCTCCATTCACAACATGCGGTAACCCACCGCTTGATCCGCAACACTATTATCCATTTGATGGAAATGAAAAGGACTTGATTTCTGATCATGATTTCTTCTCTAAATCGGAGATAGATTCTCACCAAAATCTGGTTTGTGGGGAAGCTATTTATGGCGGAGTTAATGTGGGACAATTACATAGCGATTATCTACCATATAAAAGTGCAAAAACTATTGCATTTTGGGTAAGTATGGATAACGCACCCATGGCCACGGATGGAATTCCAGAGTTTTTAGTAAAACATAATGAAATAGATATCAATGGTAAGAAATGGGAAACAGGTAGTTATGTTATTGATGTACATGGATATAACGAATTGGGACCAGTAAGACAACCCGTAGAAACGACCAGTATTACTCCCGATGAATTAACTCATATTACCTTAGTTTATAATGAAGATCAGTACGGAAATAGAACAGTATGTCTTTATAAAAATGGGGTCCCGGCAAATAATATTGTCCCTTGTAAAGCTTTTAAATATGAATATCAACAGTCAGATGTAACTATTCTGGATATTAATCTACAACAGTCTAAAATGGATGAACTCATTATATATGACAGGGCGTTAACCAGTGATGAAGTAAAAACATTATCATGCTCCTATGGTATACTTCCCAATTGTAATTCCGGAAATACATCCACTGTGGCCAAAATTGCTTCTGCAGAAGAAGTCTTCACGGTTTCCCCTAACCCTACCACCGGGCAGATTACCCTGGATGGGAACATTCTTTTCCTGGATGCTGATATTTCCATTACCAATACTTCCGGGAAAGAAGTGTACCGCTCAAAGTTTATCTCTAAAACTTTTGAGCTGCCTTCCACATTGCCGGGAGGAGTGTATATCCTGAACCTGCAGACAAAGGATAAAAAGATGCATTCCCGTAAAATTATCCTGAACCGGTAGATGTTTTAAAGAATGGAGAGGCTGTCTGAAAAGGCAGCCTCTTGCTTTTTTAAAAAAGGGGCAATGACATTCATCATAAATGAAAGGTAAACCCATTTTGAAATAGTATATTTGTAACACAAAATAAATCATTGAGAATATTAATTTCCATATTTATCATTTTTACTGTTGCAATACGTCCCGTTTTGCCATTGATAAATTATGTGGTTAATTATGATTATATCGTAAAAAACCTTTGTGAAAACAAAGATGTCCCACAGTCTACCTGTAAAGGGAAATGTTACGTAGGAAAAGAACTGGCCAAAACAGAAAAACAATCCAATACTTCCCAGACTATAAAAATTGCAGGGCTGGATGTCTTTTTATCCAATGAGATTCTGACATTTCCTGATCATAAAGAGCATGAGCTTTTTGCTGAAGCTCCCGGCTCAGGCCACTTTAATTTCTCCTCTTCAGATTATTTTTCAAGGGTTTTCCATCCTCCATTGGCGTAAAATTTATTTTAAACCAGGTTTTTAGTTTTTAAAGTGAAATCTTTTTGATTCTGCTTGTCTGAACTTTTTACTGTATCATTGTAAACTGGCGAGATCACTTAAGTACTAAGTAAAACTTTTGTGCCTTTGCGGGGTATACTGATAGGTTTAAACAGCTATTCTGCCAGGGATCAGAATATAATCGAAAGCCAAATTTATTTAACACATTCATTTCAATCATATCATAAAATGAAATCTCCTTTTATTTTGATAGCCTTGCTGTCAATATCATTGTTTTCCTGTACAAAGGAAACTCCACAGGTAAAACATAAAAGCAATATGAGTTCTTCCAGGGAAAACCTGGATATACAGGTCGTGAACGAAGAAGATCCTGTTTGCCATATGAAGACTGCCGGATTTCTAAAAGATACCGCAGTATACAAAGATAAAACCTACGGGTTCTGCAGCTCTTATTGTAAAGATGAATTTAAAAAAAATCCGGAAAACTATGCCCAAAAATAATAAGACGAATAACAAAAGCAAGCTGCTGATCCCGATTGCGGTTATTGCACTGCTTTTTCTGGGTATCGGGATAGGAATGGGATATTTTAAAAAGAATCTTTACACCGTAATGAAGGTTCCTGATTTTGAACTTACCGACCAGAATAATAAAAAGATTACCAATAAGGATATGTTGGGCAAGGTATACCTGGTAGAGTTCTTTTTTAGCAAGTGCCCTACGATTTGTCCGGTAATGAATACCAATATGAAAGCGATCCTCAGCCAGGTCAATGATCCCGGTTTCGGAATCATCTCTATCAGCATCGATCCGGATAATGATACCCCGGAGACATTGAAAGAGCATGCCAAAAGAATCGGAGCATCTTCCCCAAACTGGCATTTCCTGACGGGCGACAGAGGGTATATTGGTAAGCTGGCCGACCAGTTCAACATCTACGTGGGAGATAAAGAAGATGAAAGCGAAAGCCTTAATCATAGTGGAATGATTGCCTTAGTAGATCAGAAAGGAAATATACGCTGCAGGTATAATAAGGAAAATATGCCCATTTTATATTATTCAGGGCTCAACTATGACGATCCGGAAGGAAAAACACCCAAACTGAACGGTAAATTTCATCCGGACCGGGAGATCCTGATTGAAGACATTAAAAAATTATTGAAGTAAAGCAAGAAGAATGAAGGAAGCCGTATATCGGTAACTATTTCGGAGTCATACTTCCATTGTAAAATTTCATCTACACAAAATATTGTTTAACCATATACCCATACGTTTATGAAGATTATGAAAATAGCTGCTTTAGGAGCAGTACTGATGGCGCAGTTTACGCTTGCGCAGTTCACACAAACCCCTTTACCATATGCTTATAATGCATTGGAAGGTTCCATAGATGCCCAGACGATGGAGATTCACTATTCCAAACACGGGGCGGCTTATGCAAGTAACCTGAATAAAGCAATTGCCGGAACCCCACAGGAAAAACAGACACTCATTCAGATTCTGTCAGAAACTTCAAAATTAAGCCCTGCAGTAAGAAATAATGCTGGAGGACATTTCAACCATGAACTTTTCTGGACAGTCCTTACGCCTGAAAAAAATACGCAGCCATCAGCAAAGCTGGCAAAAGCCATCAATGAAGCTTTTGGGAGTATGGAGGCTTTTAAGGAGAAAATGAGTAAGGCAGGTGCCGACCGTTTTGGTTCAGGATGGGCATGGCTTTCTGTGGATAAAAACGGAAAACTATTCGTTTCTTCAACACCGAACCAGGACAATCCTTTGATGGATATTGCAGAAGAGAAGGGAACCCCGGTTTTAGGAATTGACGTTTGGGAACATGCTTATTATCTGAAATATCAAAATAAAAGAGCAGATTATCTTACAGCGATCTGGAATGTTCTGAACTGGAAAGAAGTCAGCAGAAGATACGAAGACGCTTTAAGCAAAAAATAAACTGATGAAGTTACTTTACAGCATACTTTTTACTTTTTATATGGTGTTCAGGCCACTGGTACCATTGGTGGAGTATGCTGTAAATTATGATTATATCAAAGATGTTTTATGTATCAACAAAAATAAGCCTGAACTTCATTGTAACGGAAAATGTTACCTGAGTAAAGAACTGGCCAAAACCAATGATACAGAATCTTTGCCATTGGGTAAGATTAAAAACTCAGGACAGAAGATCCTCGATACGTACATTCTTCCCGAAATTACTGAAATTGTTTATTCTGAGAAAAACCTTTTTTTCAGTTTCAATTTTACCTATGAAACAGCCTATTCTTTCCTGTTTCTGAAACCTGTTTTCAAGCCGCCGGTTTTTTGAGCTGCATACAGCACTATAGCCACCACTACAAAAAATTATAAGCTCGTTATCAGTATTATTTTTTGTCTGGGATGGTTAAAATGAATGTTTTCATAAGACATTCAAAGCAATTCTATTGCTTGTATTCAAATTGTATCAACTTAAAAAATCAACAATGAAAATCTATAAATTTTTATCATTATTCTTTATTGCCTTTACTGTATTGTCTTTTTCATCTTGCGGAAGCAGGGATGAAGATAATCCCCAAGATACCACTCCCGGAACTCTCCAGATTAAATTTGAGAACGGATTTAACAACCTGGGAGATATTGTTTTAAACCAGACGACCCAAATCTCTTCCCAGGGACAAAAACATAACTTTTCCACTTTAAAATACATAATCAGCAATATCACTCTGATTGACGAAGCAGGAAAAGAATTCAGATACAATGAAAATAATCCTGATAAAGGAGCCTTTATTATTGATCAGGCAGACGCTGTAGCGGGAATTGTTTACCTGAATTTAAACGAAATCCCCCAAAATAATTATAAGAAAATAAAATTCGGATTGGGAATCAGCCAAAATGCTTATTTATTGGGACAAGGCGGACAGGCGGAATTCTGGAACAGAGCCAAGCAAAAAGGGATGTCATGGTCCTGGGCGGCAGGATATGTTTTTGTAAAGCTGGAAGGCAAGTACGGAACAGGTTCGGCAACTACAGAATACATGAATCATACAGGGAATATGGGGAACGTAAAAGCCAATGACACTCCCGATCTGTACAGGGAAATTACTCTGAATCTTCCGACAACCGCAAGGGTAAATGGAAGGATCAGGCCTTCTATTCATATTCTTGCAGATCTTAATCAATTCCTGAGCGGAGAAAAACCTTTGATTTTAAACACTGCTAATGCAATGATGATGGGCTCAAGTTCTCATCTGGTAGATGTTACCAACAACCTCACCAAAATGTTTAAAGTAGACCACGTACACAATGATTAATTTTTTGCTGAAGACGATCCTGCTTCCGGCAGGCTTGCTGTTGAGTTGTATGTCCTGTTCAGGAGAGGTGATAGAGCCATTGGAAAAAGACGAAGCCTACTACCTGACATCTCCATTCTATTTTCCGCCCATGACGTATAATACACCTGATAATCCGGTTACCAGGAATGGAGTGGAACTGGGAAGGAATTTATTTTATGAAGGAAGACTCTCCCGGAATAATACCATCTCCTGTGGCTTTTGCCATATTCAGGAAAATGCTTTTACCCATCATGGGCACACGGTAAGCCATGGGGTAGATGACAGGATCGGTATCAGAAATGCACCTCCCATCCAGAATATGGCATTTCTGAAAAGATATATGTGGGACGGTGTGATTCATAATCTGAATGAACAGCCGATTATCCCGATTACAGATGTTAATGAAATGGATAGCTCAATGCCGGATGCTATTTCGAAAATTAAAAATGACCCCAAATATAAAAGGCTTTTCAAAGCTGCTTATGGAGATGAAAATATAACCGGAGAAAGAGTTTTGAAAGCATTGTCCCAGTTTATGGCCTCCATGATTTCAGCTGACTCAAAATATGACCGGTTCAGGCAGGGAAAAGAAAAACTGACATCAGAAGAATCACAGGGAATGGCATTATTTAATCAGAAATGTGCCTCGTGCCATAGTGGTGAGCTGTTTACAGACGAAAGTTTCAGGAATACAGGAATGTATTATAACAATCAGTTTAAAGATGCGGGACGATACAGGGTAACCCTGGATCAGAATGACTGGATGAAATTCAGAGTGCCAAGTTTAAGAAATGTTGAATATACTGCTCCCTATATGCATGACGGAAGATTCTATACGCTGGAAGCTGTGCTCAATTTTTATACAGATAGTGTTGAAGATAATCCTAATCTTGATCCCGCACTTAAGCAGAACAACCATGTCGGAATTGAAATGAACAATCAGGAAAAACAATTTATTATTGCCTTCCTGAAAACTTTATCCGACAAGAATTTTACTTCAGATCCAAAATTTGCAGAATAATTTACATATAGACATGAAGAAGATCATTATAATTCTAAGTCTGATAGTATTTACGGTACATCAGGCAAAAGCTGTCGAAGACAGTGCTTATATTGCCCGGAATAATTTTAATTACTTTAATTTTTATGACGACTGTGATGCCTGTGGCTGTGCAGCCGGAAACGGTTCATCCGGCTTTGAATCGCTGCTGAATCCACAATTTATAGGGATTAAATATTTTGCACAACATTATAAGGCAAAAGAAAATTTATTTGTAAAGGACCTGACACAGGATCAGTATTTTAATACCCTACAGCTTTGGGGTAAAATTCCTCTGACAAAAAAGGTAAGTGTCTATGCGAGTCTTCCATACCACTTCCATGAGAAAAAAACAATGCAGGGAGATATCAGGATCAGTGGAATCGGGGACTTGAACCTGATGGGAATCTATCAGATTCTTAATTCAAAAAACAGTTTCCATCAGTTGAGTGGAGGTCTGGGGATAAAGATTCCTCTCGGGAAATTTGATGAAAAAGGAATTTCCGGGGTGAATCCGAGTTTTCAATTGGGAACAGGCAGTTGGGATTATCAGGCAGTTTTGAACTATAAATTTCAAAAAAATAAAATTGCCGTTCTGGTCAATACCGATTATACCGTTAAAACTGAAAACAGGAAAAATTACCGCTTTGGCAACCAGTGGAATTATGCCGCTACAGGGTTTTACCAGATTACAGGTAATGAAAAATCAGTTTTTTCAGCCAAAACAGGCCTGCAGGGAGAGATATATGCAGGGAACAAACAATTTGATGAAGAATTGCCCAATACTGCCGGAAGTGCATTATATGCAAAACTGGGATTTGAAACTTCTTATAAAAAATTGAGCCTGGGAAGTGAAATCATGCTTCCGGTATATACCCGTCTTGCCGGAGGGGATATTGAAGCGAGATCAAGATTCAGTATCTTCCTGAATATTGGTATTTAAAAACATGAAGCTGTCTCATTGAGGCAGCTTTTTTTACATCAGAAATTTTTCCGGCATAGTGAATTTCAAGGCTTGGATAAGCTAATCGGTTTTTTTCTATGCTATAAATGTAAAAATGACCTCGGAGTAATGTATTTATTTTTTGTCTGGTTTTAAAATAATTCAATACTGTTTCTGTTTATTTTTTAAATTGATTGTATACTTTAATGGGAATATAAATGAATATTATCTTGTAATTGTCTGTTTTGTTTTAAAAAAAATATATAAAATTAATTTCTCTTAAGGGAGTGGGAAATGGATTTTTTTAAGTTCCATTAAAAAGATAAATAGCAACGTATAATTCCTGTTTAAAGGATTTTATTTTGCGTGTAGTAGGTTTGTGATCTCTGTTAGTGGGAGAAATAAATTAATATGTTGTATCTGTGTATTAGCATGTGTTTAATAGAGTATGATCTATGTGGCAAAAATGATGTAGGGCTCTTTAAGGTAAATTACTGTTGGATATGGTAGTTTTGCCTCAAAATAATACAAATGGGAAACAAAAAAAATTATTTATTATTGATGGTGTTCTTTATGAATACCGTTTTTTCTCAAGTGGGAATAGGCACTGCTAATCCCAGAGGAGCTTTGGATGTTAATAAGGGGACGGCAAACAATATGGGGCTGGTCCTTCCTACGAATGCAGACCCGAAAAACCTTGTCAACCCGATGGGTGGCGATGTGGCAATAGGTACTATTATGTATGATTCTACCTTAAGCTGTGTACGGGTATTTAAACCTACAGGATGGTCAAATTGTTTATGTGACCAATGCGGCCCGACACCGGGGTTTACGTTAGATTGTTCCAGCGGAGCACTTTCCGGAACTTTTACAGCAGGTATGGCAGGAGCCGGTTCTAAAGTAATTAATTATACTAACGCAACCGGTCAGTCCTACGGTGCGATTTCGATTGCTTCCACAGGCGTAACCGGTCTTACAGCCACCGCACCGGCAGGAACCCTGGTTACCGGAAACGGAAGTTTGACACTTGCCATTACAGGAACTCCTTCTTCATCAGGTACTGCCAGTTTTGCCGTAACAATTGCCGGACAAACGTGTACTTTTAATGTGCAGGTAAATGGGAGCTCACCTTCGTTTACCCTGGATTGCGCGAGCGGGGCTGTTTCCGGGACATTTGCAGCGGGTACACCAGCCAGCGGGTCTAAAGTAATCAATTATACTAATGCAACAGGCCAGTCCTATGGTACTATTTCAGTTGCTTCCACGGGAGTAACAGGACTTACCGCTACAGCACCGGCTGGAACACTGGCTAACGGAAATGGAAGTATTACTCTTGCTATTACAGGAACCCCTTCTGCTGCAGGAACCGCAAACTTTACATTGAACCTTGCCGGACAGACTTGTACATTCAGTGTTACTATTCAATCTTCATTAAGGACTATCAGAGTATTAAGTTTTATTCCAGATTCATGGAATGCGAATTTATCCAACGGGGTTTATTCCCAGGTAGCAAGAGCCAAGATGAATAATCCTGCTAATTTTGGTCCGTTTGGAACGGTGAAAGTAGCTAATTTTTCTTATTCCACAATTAATGTAAGTTCTGCCTCTGCTGCAGAGATAGGAGCAGCAATTGATAATGCTGATATTGTATGGATCGGATATATTGCTACAGGTTATTTACCGGAAAACTCAGACAAAAGACAGATTCTGGAGCAAAAAATTGCAGATAAAAAGAAATTTTTCTTTATAGGAAATGATAATTATAATGGTAGCTTTTTCCCGGCCAAAACCTCTTTCGCAGGTAGCACTTATGATTACTTTGAGTTTGGAACACGTCAGATTTTTATAATAGGCGGAGGGCTTGCTAACGGAATCTTCGGTAATGTTTCACCTGGAGCTACCATACAACAGAGCCGTGCTATAGGAAAAATGACACAATATTCTGGAACACCATTCCTCAGGAACCCTGACGGAAGTGTAAATGCGGTAGAAGGAGATAACTACGTGATTGTAGGAGATACAAACTGGTATACTTCAAACGAAACGACAGATGGCTTTTACAATGGAACGCCAAGCTGTAGTGAAAATAATTCTTCAATTATATTCTGTAATATAGTTGAAAAGGGAGTTAAATATATTCTGGCCCACTAAATACTATATTTATTATTGTTAAAAAAGGTATTAAAGCAATTTAAAGGAAACCGCTTCTACTTATGAAGCGGTTTTTTCTATTTGATTTAAAATTGAGCCGGGTTATAAAATTTTCAGGTTCCGCTGATGAAAGGTACCATAAGACGGAATAAAATAGCTCAGGCAGGCCGAGAGGCCTGCCTGAGCTTTATCTGACATATAATTTATTTAATCATGACCTTTTGTGAGTAAGATTTCCCTTCTTTAGTCTGAAGTGTCATAATGTATACTCCTTCCGGTTGATTGGTTTCAAATGTATTGGATTGTAGTTTGGTTCTAAATACTTCTTTTCCTGAAGTATTGACTAAGGTTACCTCTGAGCCTGCTAACGGAAGATCTCCCCCGATCGTTACCTGTCCATTTTTGCTATGAGCCATGAAGCTGATATAAGGATCTTTATACTGGTAAGCATAGTAAAGTCTAAGGGCTCCGTTTACGCTAAGCAATCCTCCATTCAGGTTAATTTTAATACGGTCATAGGGTTTGTTCATTGTAAATTCAATTTCACCTTTGCTTGGATCGCTGCCTCCTAGCTTGATATTATTGGAATCAAGGTATTGGTAATCATTGTTGGAGACGTTACCATTAAACGTTTCTATTGAAATACTGCTTGCTATCTGTGCTGCAAGCATTGTTTTGTCAGCACCGAAACCAATGACAAGTTTATTTGTACCGGCAGCGACATTAGTTTGAGGGAAAATCAATGTTTGTTCCGTTCTTGCGATAAGTCCCACGGAAACTTCCAGGGTAGAGTAAGTGATTTCATTACCATCTACGGCATTATCCGGATTCAGAACACCACAACCCAGACAAATACCCACTACCTGGTTGGTTTGGCTGGTTGCATAGATTTTGGTGATTTGTGCAAAAGACAGTGAAGTCATCAGGAGCATCGATGAAGCCAATACTACTGTTTTCTTCATAAACTGGCTTGCTAATAAATTTGCTTTCATATGTTTAAAATTTAGTTTTCTGGTTTTATTTTTACAAATGTACACATAAAATGATTATGTTGGTATATTTATTTCATTTTTGTGTGATATTGTAATAATTCACTTTTTTTATATATAAAAATTAAATTTTATTGAATTTAATGTTGGTTGGTCAAACGATTAGGAGAAGAGATTTTCAAAGCCTGGATAGAGACGCGTTCTGCTGTAAATTAAAGAAAAAGTTTATGTCGAACTAAAATGTTGATTATAAGTTTTTTATGGTAAAAATATTTTCTGATAATGAGTTTGATTTCATTGTTTACATTTTTGACTAATAGTTAAAATCAAATGTAAGAATTAAATGAAAAAATAAAAAATAATATTTCATTTTACGGTGATATTTATTGTTTATTTATAAAAAATTAACAATATATTCATGTTATATGAAATATATTTATAAGATTAAAGACAGGTGGGGCCTGTCTTTAATAAGTCTGATTTGAGACAAAACTATCTTGTCAGGATGATCTTACGGGTGTATATTTTTTGATCTTTCGTCTGCACGGTTAATATGTAGACTCCTCCGGGAAGGTTGGCCGGTACATCAAATGTTTTGGTTTTAAAATCGGTACGATAGACTTCCTTTCCGGATGTATTCCTGATAGAAATATTTGAACCGACTAAAAGGAAGTTCCCGTTTAAAGTGATTTGGCCTGCGGTCGGATTGGGAGAAACCGTGAACAGGTAACTCTCTGTAGCCGCTTTTTGAATTGGAGATGAGATAAGGGTTGAGGGTTGATTGTATGACTGTGCCAACTGTAAGATCTCATCTGGCCCAAGTATCCGGTTATAAACAAGAAGTTCGTCAATTTGAGAGCCATTCGGAAGCCGCACCAGTATCTGATTATTCGGATTGGGTAAACTCTCTTCTTCCTCTGTACAACCGACATAATTCCCATTTTTGTATAGGCATTGGCGGGTATCGGCTCCATTATCAATATAAACTATCGCATAATGATTCCATTGATTAAGAGGACTTGTGGTATGTACCGCTATCTCATCTATACTTTTATCAGGGCTGAAAGTATGGGGATAGGATTTAACCTGCTCGTGGTTAATGAGGGTAATGGTGTTGAACGCTGTTACTTCCACACCGGATGAGTTTCCATCTGTGCGACCCCAAAAAGCAATTGTTTTGGAATGCTTTAAAGAGTCAGGCAGTGTAGTAGTTGATAAATCTCCTGAGGTTATAGCTTTACTACAGATTGTTCCGTCAGGGAATGTTTTAGTAGCATTTGTAATCTCGTTCAGGTTAAAACCATTAATGATGTCTTTAGCATCCCCATTGAACGGATAATAGGCAATAGGATTAAGTGGTAGTTTGCCACATGTAGTGAATGTTCCATGGGTGTAATAAGTATAATATATCCTAAATTCTTCACCCAAGCCAAGCAAACCGCTGTTAAAATATACTTTTACTCTGTCAAAACGCTTAGGAGAAGTGAATTCTATGGTTCCTGTTTGCGAATTGGGGGTGAATTTCAGCATGTTGCTGTCTACTTTTTTATAATCATTATTAGAGGTGTTTCCAAGGAATGTTTCTACAAACATTTTACCTGGCAATTGAATATTAAAAACGTCTTTATTGGTTCCTATTCCTATGACTATTTTTTTGTAATTAGAAGGAGTAGGAGTTGGGTATATTAATGTTTGTACCATTCCTCCGGCAATGCCCACAGGAATTTTTATGGATGTATAATCATATTCATTATTTCCTACAGCGTTCTGCTGATTTTCTATAGAGCATAGAAGGCAAACTCCGGAAGTTTGGTTTGTTTGGGAAGCTGCATAGGTTTTCGGATTGGGTGTCTGGTAAGCATAATATATTCTGCGGGGATTATCATTTAATACATCGTGGAAATAGAGTTTAATGCGATCATAGCGTTTATAAGGTATAAATTCAATCATTCCTTTATTTGAACCTAAGGATTTTAACATATTGTGATCGACTTGTACCAGGTCATTGTTAGAGTTATTTCCTAAAAAGGATTCTATGGAGATTCCTCCAAGATTTAAGATGTCTAGAGATGCATTTTCAATTTCTATACCAACGATTACCTTATTAAAATGTGCTTCTTTAGCAGCAGGGAAAATCAATGTTTGTTCAACCAATCCGTTGCTTTTATAGGGAACTTTTATGGTGGTATAATCATTTTCATTATTTCCCACAGCGTTTTGTGGAGACTGGATTGAACATTGCGGGCATGTATCAATAATTTGGGTAATCTGACTGCTTGCATAAATCTTGTTTTGTGCATACAATATAGCACCGGTAACGAGCAGGGAAACGAAAAATGCTATTTTTCCGATCATGCTTTGTTGTAAAAATGAATTTTTCATATAATTAAAAATTTAGGTGTCGTCTGAATAAAAATTTTTAAGTTAATCTGATATCAATTACTGCTGCATTTGCTCTTTCTTTCAGAGTAATTTTCAGGTTAGTCATATTGGATTAAAACAGTATAGTAAAGCTCTATCTGAAGTATTTCAGTTAGAGTCTATAATACCTCCGGAGTAATATTCTGCTCAGGATAGGTTGTATTGTTGTTGTGCTGGTGGTACAATGGTTTATAGGAGATTCAGCTGCCTGAAGGGTATTTGAAGTAGCTCGTCCTCGTTTTCTCCTTATCGGAGTAATATTCCATAATCAGATGTGCTGTAGTTTTGTTTATTAATAAGAAACCTATAGCAGGCGGTAAAATAAAATAATGAGGGATTGGGAAATTCCGTAAATAAATTGATTTTCATATTTTGAGATCTGAGTGTTTGGTGATATAAATTTACATATAAAATGATTATGCTAACTATTTTTTTTAATGTTTTTAGATTATTTAATAGTATGTTCATTATATCATTCAAATATTAAATATTCTTTAATGTTTGAAGGTGGGTTTCAGGTAATTTTAAAAAGATTCCGGCAGGCTTCAGCCTGCCGGAATCTTTTTAAAATTTGATCAGAATACGGTATGTCTTTATCGTGTCAAAATAATTTTACGGGTATATACTTTTTGGTCTTTTGTCTGAAGAGTAAGTATATAGATTCCTCCGGGAAGATTGGCAGGTAGTTCAAATGTTTTGGTTTTGAAAGCGGAGTGATAAACTTCCATTCCTGATACATTCCTGATAGAAATGTCAGAGCCGGTTAAAGGGATGTCTCCATCGATGGTAATCTGTCCTGTGGTTGGATTAGGAGAAACGGCTAATGTTTTGCTTTCTATCTGAAATGATGTTTTTGCCAAAATGGATGAACCGCTGTTATTTTGTGGGTAAGTATTAAACAGCAGTTTTGGATCAGCCTTTTTATCATAAATAAGAAACTCATCCAGCTGTGCCCGTTTAAAGGAAATACTAAACTCGTTATTCATCAGGTCTGCCCCCTTAGTGTAATAAGGAGCCCAATGGGTAGTGTAAATAACCGTAGGATAGCTGCTGGTGGCACCTGTAAAAAACAGATAAGGACCGGGAAGGCCTTCTCCATTTACAGTTGGATAAACATCTACAGGATAATACGGAGGATTGACTTCTGCATTATTTTTTATGTAGAACGTACTTGAAATAGAATAAGGAGGAGTTGGATCATTGTTGAAGTTTATGGTATAGAGGTTTAATCTTCCTGAAGTGGCCGGATTACGTCTGAACATTCTCCCAAAATAGCTTTTTTGAAAACTATGGTTCTCGTTGACTGGTTTTATAATGATGCTATCTGGAGTAATTTTTACTTTTTCTCCGTAAATGGTGAGATCAATATAACCACCCTGATCAATTTGTGCCCAGAATGAAACCGTTCTTGGAGCCCGTGGAAACGGTACATTCAGATAATCTTTACCTTTGAATGTGTAGGTAGGATCTGTTGTAGAGTAGCTAAGTCCCTGGCCGCATATCATATTAGGTTTAAACAGTTCTGTATCTATACTGGTACGGGTTAAATCAAAGTTTCCGGCATGGTCATAAGTTGTACCATCAAAGGGATAATAATGAACAGGATTATGGGGAGGCGGGCACATGCTGGTGTGCTCTGTGTAATAAGCGTAATAAATACGAAGTCCGCCCGTTAATGTGAGAAGTCCTCCCAGCAACGTTATTTTGGCATATGAAAATTGGCTGATTCCAAGGTCTAGTTCAATGGTGGCTCTTTTTTGATCTTGTGAGCTGACTTTGAGGATGCTGTTGCTGATGGTTTTGACATTCACATTGGATTTTGTTCCCAAAAGATCTCTGTCCCCGGTCTCTACAGTAAGAGATCCCAGTAGTTCAATGAATAAGGGAGTGCTCTCAGTACCGATGCCAATTACGAGCTTTCCGGGCATTTTCGTTGTTGGTTCAAAGAGTAAAGTTTGCTCAACTCCGGCAACTACCCCTGCATTAAGTTTCAGGGTAGAATACGTATCTTCATTAGCATCAACCGCGTTTTCAGGGTTCTCTACCCCACAACCCAGGCATAGTAAAGCATTGGTATTGTTTTCTTGCTGATAAGCATACTTTTTAGTTTGGGAAGGGAACAATGTGCTCACTATGAATAACAGAAAAGCCATTGCCTTAGTTTTTTTTGAACAGTGTTTTGTCAATAAATTGATTTTCATATCGTTGGGATTTAGGTGTTTTAGTTTTTATAAATTTATACATAAAATTATTATGTTGATATTTTTATTTCATTTTTTAATGATTTATTAAGATTTTGATTGTAGTATTTGACAGTTTTAGAAAATGTCATTCTTAGGGGGATATGAAATCACTGATGTTGATTCTTGTTGTGGATGGCTAGCCATATGGTTTCATCCCGGAAGTTTCTTCTATTCAGATTAACTAAACTTTTGTCTGGTCCTCAGCTTTTGTAACTGATCCCAGCAAAGTCAGTGAAAGTGGATGAATATGCGTATGCTTAGAAAAGATTAAATGAACTTGGCCAGATCGTAGTATAGGAAGAAATAGAAGGAAAGTAGAGAAAACAAAAAAAGGACCTTATAAAAGTCCTTTTTTGTAGCCCGTAGGGGAATCGAACCCCTCTTACCAGAATGAAAATCTGAGGTCCTAACCGATAGACGAACGGGCCCTCTATCTTCCACTGAATTTTTCAGTGTGTTAGCTTTTGTTTTTATAAGTATCAACTCTTAGTTTGTAGCCCGTAGGGGAATCGAACCCCTCTTACCAGAATGAAAATCTGAGGTCCTAACCGATAGACGAACGGGCCTACTATATTCTTACGCTAATTTATTAACGTGTTTTGTTAATTTGCTTTTCAAGTTAGCAGCTTTGTTCTTGTGGATAATATTTTTCTTAGCTAATTTATCCAATAAAGCGATAACTTTTGGCAGTTGCTCTGTAGCAGCAGCTTTGTTCTCCTCATTTCTCAAGGCTTTCAACGCTGTTCTAGCAGTCTTGTGATAATATCTGTTACGAAGTCTTCTAGTTTCGTTTTGTCTGATTCTCTTTAATGCTGATTTATGATTTGCCATATCGTTCAAATGTGAGTGCAAAACTATAAACTTTTTTTTTATCTGCCAAATTTTTTTTCAAAAATTTTTAATTTTCTTCTGACAGGTATTTTCTGAGTTTATCTATTGCTTGTTCTATTTTTAAATTTTCTTGTTCCTTTTCAATTTTCTTGATTGTGTTTCCCAACATAATCATTGCATTGTTCCATTCTCCAGTCGTATTGGTGAAAGTAAGTTCATCTATTGTTACTTCGAAAGCTACCCTTTCTCCGGTCCTGTAAAGCCTGAAACTTATTTTATCATCCCTGCCTGTAATCCCGTCTTCATTGATTTGTAAATCATAACTTTTTGGGTTAGAGTGGATTTTCTTAAAAAGCAATTTTGCTTCTTGTATTTTTAAATCCGGCATGATATAAAATTTGGTAGCCTATAGGGGAATCGAACCCCTGTTGCAAGAATGAAAATCTTGAGTCCTAACCACTAGACGAATAGGCCAAATTTTGAGGTTGCAAAAGTAATCATTAACTTCTAAACTTCAAAATTATTTTAACATTATTTATACACTTTTTGTATTACCGTATTTTTAATTCCTTTAGTCTCAAGTTCTTTCTGAAGTTTTACAGCATCTTCTAAAGTATACACTTTTCCATAGGTGTAATAGAAGACTCCGCTGTCTTTTTGCCTTTCCACATCTTTTAAGGTTTGAAGAATATAAGAGTTTCCATTAAGTTTATCTCCTGCATAAACCTCTATGGTATAATACCCCATGCTGATTCTCTGGTTAGGCATAAATCCTACTGCAAAGGCATTTCTGAAGCCTGCATCCTTAGCTGTCTTAAGATTGATGTCTTTTACGGAAGCCATATTGGTTACAGCGTAATAGTACTTGTATTGTCCGTTTTCTTTAAGGGTAAGAATATAATTTAAACCTTTAAGGGCGGGATCTCCATCATTGTATTTCGTAGGGGAGCTCATCAGTAATATTCTGAAATCATTTTTCAGAGGAACTTCCGCCGGTTTTTCAGGTTCAGGCTTTTTGGCAGCAATAGCGCCTCCTGTTTTTCTGTCAATAGCTTTTTTGTAATCAATGACAGCATTGTAAATACTTTCTGCAATTTCATTCTGTCCTTTTTCGGAAGCGATATAATGGCTTTCTTCAGGGTGATTGATAAAGCCGGTTTCTATCAGAACGGAAGGCATCGCGTTCATACGGAGAACGTGAAGGTTTTTCTGGAAAACACCTCTTGAAAATCTTTTGTCCTTATTTACAAAATTGTCTTCCACCAGGCCGCCCAAAAGAAGGCTTGATTCGAGATATTTGCTTTGCTGAAGTTTTAAAGCAATTAAAGATTCCGGGGAATCCGGATTATAAGAGCCGAAGATCTGTCTGTCTTTTTCGTCCAGGTAGATCACATCATTTTCCCTTTTAGCTACCTCAAGGTTTTCATTATTCTGGTTGGGGCCCTGTACATAGGTTTCCGTTCCATAAGCGGTAGGCCTTTGTGAAGAATTGCAATGTATGGATATAAAAAGATCCGCTTTGCTCCTGTTGGCCAGGTTGGTCCTTTCGGATAAAGAAGGGTATTCATCAATTTTACGGGTGTAAATTACTTTGAAATCCCTGTTTTTCTCCAGCATTGCACCTACCTTTAAGGTAATGGCAAGGGTAATGTCTTTTTCTGCGACCCTTCCAATATCAGCATAGGTTCTGTTGGCTCCATGGTCACTTCCCCCGTGTCCTGCATCCAGAACGATGGTAAACTTCTTCTGAGAGAATATAAAGTTGGAGATAAGGATAAGGAGAAATGATAAAATTATTTTAAAATTTTGTTTGTGCATCTTACAGTTATAAAAATTATATTAATTTTGGACCTTAATTATATAGAATAAAATTGGCCAAAACCGTCTTCAAAAATATATTACAAATTTTAATTATCCTAATTTTTAACAATTTTTTAGCACAGAAAACACCTGAAAAATTGCCTAAAAATGCGGTTAACGATACTATTCCCAAAAAGGATACCATTGTTGTAAAAAAAGAAGCCTTAGAGGATGTTCTGCGTACCAAAGCTGATGATCAGAGAAGGGACGTTCCTAAAAAAATGACATTCCTTAATAAAAATGCGCAGGTAAAGTATCAGGATATGCAGATCGATGCAGATTATATCTCTATTGATGATAATAAAAATATAATCTATGCCCGGGGAAAACAGGATTCTTTAGGGAAAATCATTGAGCCGGTGATTACTACACAAGCCGGAAAAAAATATGAAACCAATGAGTTCAGCTATAATACCAAAACCAGACAGGCCATTGCTTTTAATGCGAGAACTGAGGAAAGTGAGGGGGTGATTATAGCTCAGAAAACAAAGAAATATAACGACTCGGTATTCGCCATGAGAAGAGCGGATTATACCACTGATGATTATTTCATCAAAAAGAAAGATACGGCAGCAGACTATTTTATGAGGGCTTCTAATATCAAACTCATAAAATCCAAAAGTAAATCTCAGATTGTTACAGGGCCTATTCAAATGTATATAGAAAAAGTTCCTACACCGTTGGTTTTACCATTTGCTGTTTTGCCGTTTTCGGATAAAAGGGCGGCCGGAATTTTGATTCCGAGTTTTGGTGAAAGGGAAGATGTAGGTTTTTTCCTGAACGGAATAGGATATTACCAGCCGATAGGAGAACATTTTGACCTTAAGGTGCTTGCGGATATTTATACAAAAGGAAGCTGGAACCTGCGGCCACAGATGAACTATCAGAAAAAGTACAGGTATTCCGGTAACTTTACAGCCGATATAGGAACTATGGTCCGAGGAATAAAGGGCCTGGATGATTATACCAAAAACAGTACCTACAGAATTTCCTGGACACACTCACAGGATACTAAGGCTAATCCTTTCCTTACATTCAGTGCTTCTGTAGATATTGTAAGCACTAAATTTTACAATAATCCGCTCAACAACAATTATATTTTCAACCAGAATGTGTTAAATACACAGCAAAATTCAACAGTTACAGTAACGAAGAGATTCCTGAAACTTCCGATGACGATTACCGGGACGGCTTCTTATTCACAGAATTTTGCAACCGGTTTAGCAGACCTGCGTCTTCCACAAATGAATGTGGCCATCAACCAGTTCTATTTATTCAAATCCAAAACAGGGATCAGAAGTGGACTTCTTGAAAATATTACTGTGAATACCGGGTTTAACCTAACCAATTTTGTAAATACCCAGGAGAATGAGCTCTTTACGAAAGCTATGTGGGATAAGATGCAGACAGGATTAAAAAACAATATTGCCATTGCCACCAATACTACTTTAGCGAAGTTCTTTACATTCAGCTTAAGTGCCAATATTGATAATGCATTAACGACAAAATCATTGAACAGGTATTATGATCCTATCAAAAACGTGACAGTAGATGAAATCAGGAAGAACTTTACAGGATATTCCTATTTCTCCACTACAGCTAGTCTTCAGACAACATTGTACGGGATGATGAAGTTTAAAAAAGGATCTGCCGTGGAAGCGGTGAGGCATATGATGACCCCAAGTATCGGGTTTACCTATTCACCGGATTTCTCAAGCCCAAATTTCGGCTATTATAAAAATTACTATAATGCCTCGGGAGCTCTTACCCCTTACTCTATTTTCGAAAAAGGAATTGTAGGAAGTCCTACTAACGGAATGGTGGGTGCTCTTGGCTTTAATATCGGGAACAATATCGAAATGAAGGTGAAGTCTAAGAAGGATTCCACGGGAGTAAAGAAAATCAAGATTTTTGAATCTTTAAACCTTTCAGGAAGCTATAACTTTGCAGCCAAAGATCATCCCTGGTCTGTACTTTCCATCAATGGTCAGTCTTCTTTCTTTAATAACAAGCTTACCGTTAATACAAGCCTTAGCCTGGATCCCTATAAAATTGTTTTTCTTCCGGGACAGGATACGGGAATCAGATCGGAGCAGTTCGGACATTTCAGTGTACAGGGATTCAATGTTCAGATGTCATATCCTTTAAGCAGTGAGCTTTTTGGAGAAAAAACAGATTATGCCAAGAAATATTCTTCGAAGGGAGAGGTACGAAATGAAAATTACTACTTTGATGATGACAATTATGCTCACTTCGACCAAGCGTGGACACTGAACGTAAACGCCAATTATGCTTATACCAAAGGTCTTAGCAGGGTAGGCTCAAAAATTGCATCTATAGGTCTGGATGGAAGCATAAAACTGACGCCTTACTGGAATGTAAACGGAAGTACCCATTATGATTTGGTGACTAAACAACTGGCCTATACAAGAATCGGATTCTCCAGGGATCAGCGAAGCTTTACCATTAATTTTAACTGGGTTCCTTTTGGACAATATAAAGTATATGACTTCTTTATCGGGATTAAAGCCAATATCCTGAGTGATGCTTTGAAATATAAAGACAGAAGTTTTACCCAGCCTAACGCACCTTTCTAATGTCACATTGGCATTTGAAAATATAAATTTTATATTTGCAATCGAAATATATTCTAAAAAAATCACTGTTGAAAAGATTCCCAACGGTAAATACAGAGATGGTGATTGGAAGATAACCCTGAAAAAAAAATAAATATCCAGATATGAAACAAATAATCAACATAGTTAATGCACCTGCGGCTATCGGGCCTTATTCACAAGCTAATATGGCAAACGGGGTTTTATATATCTCCGGACAGATTCCTGTAGATCCTGCAACTGGTAAATTGGTAGAAGGGATTGAAAAGGAAACGCATCAGGTAATGAAAAACCTTGAAGCTATTCTTACAGAAGCAGGAATGACTTTTAAAAATGTGGTAAAAGCAACAATCTTCCTGAAAAGTATGGATGACTTTGCGGTAATGAATGATATCTATGCATCTTATCTGGACGCAGAAAGTTACCCTGCACGTGAAACAGTACAGGTTTCTTGCCTGCCTAAAAATGTGGATATCGAAATTTCTATGATTGCACATCAGGATTAATGAATTTTTTAAGAAATACAATTGCGGTGTTGTTGGGTCTTGCTATAGCAGGGCTTATTATCACTCTTGGGATAAGGGCTTTTCCGCAATGGGTTACTTTTGAAGCTTTCGCTCCTTTTGAGCACTGGCAAAGATTTCTTTACAGTATGAAAGACGATAAAGCTTTTTTTGGCTTCCTGCTGTTTATTTCAGGATTAGGAACAACAATTGGCGGCGTCGCTACAGCAATTATCGTTAAATATGCCAAAGTAGCCTATGCTATTCTTATTGGTTTTATCATGCTGTTCATTGCGATGCTGGACATAATTATATATCCTTATCATCCTACATTTTATAAAATTTCTATTTTCCTTACCTTTTTCCCGTTTTCATGGGTTGGAGGTAAAATTGTAGAAGTGATGTATGAGCGGAATAAAAAGAAAAGGATCGCTGAGAAAATGAATAAACCCCAATAAATAAAAACGCTGTAGATTTTCTACAGCGTTTTTTATGAAGTATTTTATTACTGGTTATGGCATTTTGAAACCTTTTGTATAGATTCTACCATAGTCATCTACAAATTTTACTTGTACATTCCCCTGGTATTTATCCAGAACTTTTTCTACATCTTTTTGAGAGTTGACAGGTTTACCATTGATCTCAATAATGATATAGTTGTCTACAATTCCGATTTTAGCCATTTCGCTGCCTTCAGATACATTTTTAGCCACTACACCGCTTGTCAGTCCATATTCGGTTTTAAATCTGTCATTCAGCGGGTCAAATTCAGCTCCTATCTTTTCCGTTACGCTAAGATCAGCCTTGGTTCTTGTGGAAGTACCTCCTTTCTGATCTCTAAGGGTTACGGTAGTAGTAGATTCTTTACCGTTTCTGGAATACGTTACCTGAACTTTATCTCCAGGACGTTTGCTTCCGATGGACATTGACAGATCAGCGAAATCAGTGATATCATAATTGTCTACTTTGGTAATGATGTCTCCTTTTTTCAGGCCGGCATCTTCTGCTCCACTGTTATCACCAAATCCGGTTACATATACTCCTGAACCTACCTTCAGACTTGTTTTGTTCTGCCTGTTATAAGCCTGAACCAACTGATCATTGGACAGGTCTAATGACTGAACTCCAAGGAAACCTCTTTGTACAATCCCGAATTTCTTGATATCCTCAACAATTTTTCTCGCCAGGTTAGCAGGAACGGCAAATCCATATCCCTGGTAGTATCCTGTGGTAGACTGAATAGCAGAGTTGATACCGATAAGTTCACCATTTGTATTCACCAATGCTCCTCCCGAGTTTCCAGGGTTGATGGCAGCATCCGTTTGAATAAAGCTTTCAATAGGATTGGCAGCTTTTCCCTGGCTTCCCAAGATTCCAATACCTCTTCCTTTAGCAGAAACAATACCTGCCGTTACAGTCGAATTTAAGCCCAGCGGATTTCCTACAGCCAATACCCATTGTCCTACTTCGATATTGTCTGAGTTGGCAAAATTTAAATAAGGAAGCCCTTTTTCTTCAATCTTTAGTAAGGAAATATCCGTGTTAGGATCAGTACCTACTAAAGTGGCTATATATGATTTTTTATTACTCAGCACCACTTCCAGTTTATTGGCACCCGCCACTACGTGGTTGTTGGAAATAATATACCCATCCGGAGAGATAATTACCCCGGAACCCATTCCTGAAGGCATATTATCCGGAGCCTGCTGCTTTTGTCTCTGTTGACCTCTTCCTCCGAAAGGATCTCCGAAGAAGAAATCAAATAAATCCTGCTCTGAAGCTCTGCTGGATGTTCTGTTCTGGTAATTTTTAATGGTAACTACAGCGGGAACGGTTGTTTTGGCTGCTTTTACAAAATCATCACCTACTGCTCCGGTATTCATGCCTGCAAATGAGGCTGTAGGAGCTGATGTGGTAAAATAAGATTGATCTCCATTGTTGGAACCATGACCGAAATATTGTATTGCTCCAACGGTAGTAGCTCCTGAAACGACTCCAACTACTGCAAATGGTAATAGTTTTTTTAAAGTACTCTTCATTGTATATCTTTCTTGTTTATTAATTAATTTTTATATATGTTTTTGAGTAAACAAATTTAATGTTAAATAAGTAAGCAATTAGTATGCTATGTTTCAATTTTAACTAAAATTTAACGGGTATTGTGTCATTTTATACATTATGTCATAATTATTAATGTCACAGTTAACAAAACTTAAAAAAATATTAAAGATTGCCTGATTAAAAAGCAATGATAACCTTTTTTATCCGTATCCCTATGCGCTGATCGGTTAGGACTATAAATATACTTATTTAAAAATGATTATCTTTGCAAAAATATTTTTCTCACTTAAAACGTTTATAGCATGCAACTGTATAACACCTTAAGCGCAGAAGAAAGAGCTAGACTTATTGATGAAGCTGGTAAGGAACGTCTTACTTTATCTTTCTATGCGTATGCCAAAATTGAAGATCCAAAAAAATTTCGCGACGATTTATTTATAGCCTGGGATGCTCTTGATGCCCTTGGCCGTATTTATGTTGCCCATGAAGGAATTAACGCTCAGATGAGTATTCCGGCGGACAATTTTGAGGCTTTTCGTGATACGCTGGAAGCATATGATTTTATGAAAGGCATTCGTCTGAATGTAGCAGTGGAGCAAGATAACCATTCCTTTTTAAAATTAACAATAAAGGTCAGAAATAAGATCGTTGCCGATGGATTGAATGATGATACTTTCGATGTTACCAATAAAGGAATCCACTTAAAAGCACATGAATTTAATACTATGCTGGAAGACCCGAATACGATTGTAGTAGATTTTAGAAATCACTACGAAAGTGAAGTAGGGCATTTCGAAGGCGCTATTACTCCTGATGTAGAAAACTTCAGGGAAAGCTTGCCGATTATTAATGAACAGTTACAAAACTTTAAAGAAGACAAAAACTTACTGATGTATTGTACAGGAGGAATCCGTTGTGAAAAGGCGAGTGCATACTTCAAACATCAGGGCTTTAAAAATGTTTATCAGCTGGAAGGCGGAATTATTGAATATACACGCCAGATAAAAGAAGAAGGAATAAAAAGTAAGTTCATTGGAAAGAACTTTGTATTCGACCATAGATTAGGAGAGAGAATTACAGATGATATTATTGCACAATGCCATCAATGTGGTAAACCTTGTGATAATCATACGAACTGTGCCAATGATGCCTGTCATTTGTTGTTTATTCAATGTGATGAATGCAAAGCTGCAATGGAAAACTGTTGTTCTACAGAATGCCAGGAAATTATACATTTACCGTGGGAAGAACAGGTAAAACTAAGAAAAGGCTTGCAGGTTGGAAATAAAGTATTCAGAAAAGGGAAATCAGAAGCCTTAAAATTCAAAAAATCCGGAGATCTGCCCACTCAGCCTTTAGCCAAAGCTACAAAAGCTGAAACAAAAGATATCCGCCAGAAAATAAAAACCAAGAAAACTTTAATCGGAAAAGCTGAGCATTACTATTCAAAATCGAAAATTGCCCAGTTCTTAATTGAAAACAAAGAGCTTTCAATTGGGGATAAAGTTTTAATATCAGGACCTACAACCGGTGAGCAGGAGGTTATTATTACTCAGATTTATGCCAACGGTGGGTCTGCTGAAACAGCAAAAGCAGGAGATCAGATTACTTTTAAACTCCCTTTCAGGGTTCGCTTATCAGATAAGTTATATAAAATTTTAGAAGCTGAAAACGCATAGATCCATGTTGAAAGCTGAACTTAGAAAAAAATATATGCAAAAAAGAAAAGCCTTGTCTTATGATGAGGCTTTCTTGTTATCCGGAAAAATACTGGAGCATTTTATCGAATATTTTAATCCTGAAGCAGGACAAAAGATACATGTTTTTATTCCTATTGAGAAGTTCAATGAGATAGATACCCGGCTCTTTATTCACTATTTTTTATCACATGATATCCGTGTTTTCGTCCCTAAAGTAATAGAAGGTCAGTTGCTTAATATTGAGATATTTGAAGAAACAGAGTTTGAGGTAAGCAGTTGGGGAATCCCGGAGCCTGTTTCGGGACAGGATTCCGGGGAGACATTTTTTGATTATGTGATTACTCCTTTACTATATTGCGACAGAAGAGGAAACAGGGTAGGTTATGGTAAAGGCTTTTATGACAGGCTTTTTCAAAGTATTTCGCCGAGCGCAAAAAAAATCGGAGTCAATTATTTTGACCCCGAAGAATATATCGATGATGTCTGGGAGAATGATATTCCCCTGGACTATTTGGTCACTCCTGTGGAAGTGCTGTCCTTTTTAAGCGGCTTGGAATAGAAATCCAGGAAATAAAATTTGAACTCCTTTTTAAATTTTGGAGTTGAAATTAAAATATACTGTGCATTCTTCTCAAAATTTCCCAAGGATTTATTTTTGTTATCAAAATATTCTACATTGAATCTGGCATAGTCAAGGGTATCCTTTTTATAAAATTCTTTGTAGACATTCAGATTATTTACTTTTACCGATTTTACTTTCATGCTGTCCAGTTCTTTGAACAGCCTTTTAAATGTTAAGGAATCGGGTTTGTGGAAATAGCTCTGCATCTGTGAATAGATCACAGTATCTATTTCTGTATTTCTGTTCCCGGACAGGTAGAGTGTCGACAGATCGAGAAGCTCCTGTACTTTTTGTTTGGTAATGGAATTGATGGCCTGCATGCTGTCCATTTGTACGGCAGGATAACTTTTTGCGTTATTGCTGTTTCTTAATTTATCGAGATCGCTTACTTCTGTTTTTTTATTATTGCAGGCAACAAATGCTAAAAGAAGCATTGCGGAGATTAAAAAATTAGGGATTCTTTTCATCTGTGGAGGCAATTTTAAATTTGATGGATATGATCTTTCCTTTGTCTTTTTTCATTTCTATTACGCTCAGGTTTTTCAAAGAGGTAGTAGGAGTGGTTACAAGTGTAATATATTTTTGTTTATCGAGTCTTTCAATTCCGTAAGTATTATTATCATACACCTGATAAATAACTGCATTGTTACTGATCAGGTTTTCCAATTGACTTCTTTTCTGCTTAAGGAGTTCCGGATTTCCATTGGCATCTTTTACTGAGAAATAATTGACAGCCATTTTATAATCATCGGGTTTTAGCTCTATCATTTCCTCTTCAGGAGCATTTTCCAGATTCCTGTTGATTTCCATGTATTCATAAAAAGGAGCATTGATCTGCATTTTTATATTTTTATCTTTTGTAGAATAATAAAAGCATTCGCCCGGTTTTATTTTATAGAGAAGAGGAGATTCATTTTGTTTGATAACCCGTATTTCAAGTGTGTTAATTACAGCAACCCCGCGATCTTTATCGGTGAAGCAATATTTATATGTTTTAGAAAAAAGGACATCTTTAAATCCTAATACTCCGGTTATGGCAATAAGAACTGAAGTAACAAGAGCCCATGCATTTTTTTTGAAGAAATTTTTCTCAGGTAATGCTGGCGGAATTTCAGAAGGGTGTGGAATTTCTGTATTTTTTGTAACTATTTGATTGTCAATAGTTGTTTTTTGTAAATCAGTAATTTCCTGAATAGTATTCTCTTCTTTTTTGGGTGAAAACTCCGTTTTTGGAAGATCCTGAGCTTCGGAAACAACTTTTTCCAATTCATTGATATCTTCTTCTTCCAGATTATCATTTTCCTGTAACAATTCTCCTGCAAAAAGATGTTGCTTTTTGAATTCGTACCATGAGTCGTATCCTGCATAAATACTCAATAAATTGAGCATATCAATTCTTGGTAATTTGGTTACCGGTGAGGTTTTGAAATAGGTGTAAAATGATTTTTCACTGATGTTACCTTTGGCTTTTTTGCGAAGGTCTTCCTGGAAATATATGATATCTATACCCTTCCACTTTGAAATATCATCGTGAGAAGGGGTGTGTTCTTTTAAATATTGCCCCTGAACATCCTTTTTCAACTGTTCAAAGTGTAATAGATCTAAATCTGTCAATTTTTTAAAAAATGATTAAATTATTGATTATCAGTTATGTTTTTTTGTAAAACTATTTTACAAAGGTATTACAATTATTTTTCATAGACAAATTTCATATCTGCTCTACCTTTGTCTTGTTCAAATAACAGAACAGAAGAAAATTTTATAAAACAATATTAACAAAATTAAATTTAATTTATTATGAAAAAGTCATTATTCGTAGCTGCTATCGCTGCAATCTCTCTAGTTGCTTGTAAAAAAACTGAAGCTACTTCTACTGAAGGTGCTACTGATTCTGCTGCTGCTCAAGTAGCTGATTCTGCTGCTGTAGTTTCTGATTCTGCTGCTAAAGTTGTTGATTCTGCTGCTACTGCTGCTGTAGGTGCTACTAAAGATGCTGCTGCTGCTACAACTGCTGCTGGTGCTGAAGTTGCTAAAGATGCTGCTAAAGGAGCTGCTGACGCTGCTAAAGGAGCTGCTGATGCTGCTAAAGGAGCTGCTGACGCTGCTAAAGATGCTGCAAAAGACGCTGCTAAGAAATAATTTTAGCTTACGCTTAACAATAAAAGAACCGTTTCACCCAGTGAGACGGTTTTTTATGTTTTACACTCAAGTCTCGTATCAGTCTCAAAAATTGGGGACATAATAAATTGGGTCTGAATATAAAAAATTCTGTCCATTATTGATTAGCATCAAAATTATCGAGCTCGTTTTTCACGCAAAGTTTTAAAAAATAATGTCTATTTCAAGTAGGCAAAGAAGGCAGCATAGCTCCTACGAATTATGGGATACCTCCGAAAATAATATATTATTTAGCCCTTCTTCTGTCTTAACGATTCATAGCAAGTAATTGCCACGGCATTGCTCAGGTTCAGTGAATCAATGCTGCCGGCCATTGGGATCAGCGTATTCTTTCCTTTTCCCATCCAAAAATCACTGAGTCCTGAATGCTCAGTGCCAAACAGAACAGCTGAACGCTGCTTAAAATCTCTTTTATAAAGGTCTTCAGCACTTTCGTCCATTAAGGTCGTATAAATATTGAATTGGTTTTGCTGAAGAAATGCCAGCGTTTCTTCATTTTCAGCCTGGTACACTTCCATACCGAAAAGACATCCCACACTGGAACGGATCACATTGGGATTGTAAAAGTCTGTTTTCCCGTCAGCAACAATTAATGCATCGATTCCGAATGCTTCACAGCTTCTTAGAATGGCACCAAGATTTCCGGGTTTTTCCACTCCTTCTACTATGATTACAGTAGCATTGTCTTTAGGAATAAACGAAGAGAGAGATACTTCTTTTGTCTGATATATTCCGATAATACCTTCTGAAGTTCCCCTATAGGCTATTTTTTCATATACTTTTTCACTTACAAAATGAATTTTACCGGCGGGAATCTTCCCCTTAAAGATATTTTCACAGATAAAATATTCTACAGGTTCATAATGGAATTGTTCAGCCCTTTCATTTTCCTGCTTACCTTCTACGACAAAGACCTTTGATTTTTTACGGAATCTGTTGTCAGTAAGAAGCTTAGTGACATTTTTTATTTTTTCGTTTTGAAAACTTTCTATCAACATGCCGCAAAATTATGCAAAATTTATGATTGAATTTCCCTGATTTTGATAAAATGGCCTCCGCATACTGAGAGAAGTTGATATTGCCGGTAAGTAGGAAAGAGGACCTATCACCCGGAAGAAACTGTTTTATTCTAATATATTGCTGTTGTCAATCAGGCTCGGAGGAAGGTCTTTTTTATTTTTAATACCCAGTGATTTCAGTTTCTGGGTTTGGAGTACCAGATTATCATTTCCGGTATGAAGCTGCTTATAGGCTTCATTATATACATTCTTAGCCTGGTCAAGATTTCTTCCTACCCTCTCAAGATTTTCCACAAACCCAACGAATTTATCATATAACCGGGCACCACGTTCTGCGATTTCAAGGGAGTTTCTGTTTTGGTATTCCCGTTTCCAAAGGTCGGCAATCAATTTTAAAGAAGTAATCAGGTTGCTTGGATTTAGTAAGAGAATCCTTCTCTCGTAGGCATAATTCCAAAGGTTCTGGTCTGCCTGCATGGCCGCAATATACGCAGGTTCACTCGGAATGAACATCATCACGAAATCCAGAGATTTTCCATAATCATCGTAAGCTTTCTGACTAAGCTGTGTGATATGGTTTTTAATAGAGCTCAGATGTTGATTCAGTTTCATCAGATAAACATCCTGGTCCGTTTCATCTACCAATTCTGTGAAAGCTGTGAGGGATACTTTGGAGTCTATGATGACATTTCTTTCATCGGGATATTTTACCACGGCATCGGGACGCATCTTCTTACCTGAAAACTCTGAATACAGGGCTTTATTATCTTCATCACGGAGCTCATGTTCCAGAAAATACTCCCTGCCTTTTACCAATCCTGATTTTTCAAGGATGCTTTCAAGAATCATTTCACCCCAATTTCCCTGGGTTTTACTTTCCCCTTTTAAGGCTCTGGTCAGTTTTTTAGCATCCTCGGAGATTTGCTGATTCAGCTCCGCAAGTTCCTTTACTTTTTCAGCCAAGGAGAAGCGCTCTTTATTTTCTTTTTCGTAGGCCTCATTGACCTTGTTCTTCAGATCTGCGATTTTTTCCTGGAAAGGCTCAAGGATGTTTTTCAGGTTATTTTGATTCAAAGTAGTGAACTTTTCCGTTTTTTCTTCCAGAATCTTATTAGCCAGATTTTCAAACTGCAATTTTGATTCTTCCTGAATTCTTGTAATTTCTTCTTTCTGAGACTCCAGAGATTTCTGAAGGCTTTCATTTTGAGCTGAAAGCTCAGAGTTCTTAGCAAAAAGCTCCTGTTTTTCGTTGATGAGTGTTTCGATATGGGAGCCCTGTTTAATATTAAGTTGTTTCAGCTCCTGGAACTGGAGATTCAATGATGAATATTCCGCCGAAATTTTTGAAAACTCGTTTTTCAGATCATTCATCAGGTCCTGATGAAGAAGATGCTGTTCTCTTTCTTTTTGAATGTCAAGATTCAGCTCCTGGATTTTCGTTGTCGCGTTGGAAAAGTCTGAATTACTTTTAATATATAAAGTATTCAGTTCATCATAAGAGCTTCTTGAAACCATTGATGATTTCAGGGCAAAATATAAAATAACCGCCCCCAGTATTCCGCCGGCAATACAACCTATAATTAAATATATCATCTCCATCTTCCAAAATTATGAAAAAAGGGCGTAAGTTGTAGAAAAGGTGGCAGGAATAGCTGAACCATTTGATTTTTTATGTCTTCGGAAACTTCTGTGCTGCGGGTTCCTTTTTCGAAAGATTACCTATATTTATGGGAAATTTCTGAAAGTATGAATATTTTGTTGGTAGAAGATGATCAAAGAATCAGTAATTTCCTGGTAAAGGGCCTTTCTGAAGCAGGCTACAATATGACGCTGGCAGATTCAGGTGAAAAGGCCAGGAAGTTTCTCAACGATTATGATTTTGACATTATTCTTATGGATATCATGCTTCCGGGATTGGATGGTATGCAGCTCACTCAAATTATAAGGTTTAAAGGAAACTATACTCCAATTATTGTTCTGAGCGCCTTAAACAGCCCGGATGATAAGATCAAAATGCTTGATCTGGGAGCTGATGATTATTTATCCAAACCTTTCCATTTTGAAGAACTTATTTCCCGTATTAAGGCCTTGACAAGGCGTAATAAATTAAGTTACCAGAAAGATAGTAAGCTTTTGACCTGTGGAAATATTGTGATTGATACAGACCTTTATAAGGTAACCCAAAACGGAAAGGATATAGAGTTTTCTCCTACAGAATATAAACTTTTTGCTTTCCTGATGGAAAATAAAAATAAAGTATTAAGCAGGACCCAGATTTTACATGCGGTATGGGGAATAGATTTTGATAACAGCACCAATGTGGTGGATGTATATATTTCTTATATCCGGAATAAAATTGATGAAAATGAACAGAAAATTATTCACACAGTGAAGGGAACAGGATATCTGATCAAAGACTGATATGACTTTAAGAAACAGATTTACTCTTATTTCGAGCCTGTCGTTTGGTATTGTGTCTATCATTACTTTTGGGGTGATATTTTTTGCCTATTACGATAGTACCAAAATTTTTTATTTTGAAAAATTAAGGAATACGGCTCTTATTTCTGCGATTTATTATCTTGAAAAAGATGAGCTTCCCAAAGACAGGCATGACCAGATAAAAAAGGAATACAATCATCTTATTCAGAATAACAGAGTAGCGGTTTATAATCAGAACAATGAAGTTACATTCGGGCAAAATCTGAATGATAAGAATATCCGGCCTTTTCATTTACAAGCTGTCAGGAATAACAAAGGAATGCAGTTTATGTCTGACAACCAGTTTTACTATGGAATCTTTTATCCTGACAACCAGGGAGACTTTGTTGTATTTGTAAAGTCACCCAATGATTCCTTCCGTTCACAGATCCTGAGACTCTCTATTATTATGCTTTCCGTATTGGTGATTGGTTTGCTGGCTATTTATTTTTTAAGCAGATATTTGTCAAAGATCGTTTACAAACCTATCTCCAACGTTGTTGCACGTATCAATAAAGTAGATTACAATAATATTTCTACAGCCATTACCTCTACCCATACGAATGATGAAGTTGATGAACTCATCAAATCTTATAATAAACTGATAGGGAGAATTTCTGAAAATGTATTGCTGCAGCAGAATTTTATTAATTATGTATCTCATGAATTTAAAACCCCGCTGGCAGCTATATCCGGAAACCTGGAAGTATTTGCCCAAAAGGACCGAACCCCTGAAGAATATAGAAAAGTAGCCAAAGAATCCCTGGATAATGTATATGAGATTGAAAATATTCTCAATAATCTTCTTCTGATGTCAGGAATGACCAAGCTTGAATCTTCACATCAACAGGTAAGAGTGGATGAGCTGGTCTGGAAGATTTATGAAAAGCTGGAAGCCAGAGCAAAGGAAAACCGCTCTGCAATTAAAATTCAGCTTGAAGTGACGAAGCCTGCATTACTGGAATTTCCCGGGAATGAAACCCTTTTATACCTGGCTTTATACAATATTGTGGAAAATGCCATTAAATATTCTGAAGATCATCCTGTCACGATCCGTTTGCTGGAGAAAGAAGACAGGCTGAATATTGAAGTGAAAGATCAGGGGAGGGGAATTCCTGCAGATGATCTTATTAAAATCTCTGAAACTTTTTACAGAGGAAAAAATGTAGATCAGGTTAAGGGAAGTGGTATTGGCTTATCATTATCCAAAAGTATTTTTGACCACCATCATATTGCCATGAAAATTGATTCTGAAATAGGGGTTGGCACAAATGTTTTGCTTGTGTTTCCTTCTGATGTTTAAAATTGCTGCACCTTCTAAGTTTTGGCTGAAGCCAATTGAATTTTAATTAAAAGATAAACGGACTAAAGTCCGTTTGATATTCTTAAAAGGATGAGTGGTATTCCTGTTAAACCTGCCCTTTTTTGATTGTTCTAATCAAACTCTAATGTTGGGCTAATTGAATTTTAATCCCATTCGAAATTGGGTCTAATACTGGAAAAATAGTTTTGTAGTCCTAAATATGAGACTTTGAAGAAGACTATTTTTATTTTATTGTATATCCATTTTTTCAGTTTTTTCTCAGCACAGGTTTCTGACACTCTGACGATCGGCAGAAAAGATGCTGAAGCTATGTTTCTTGCGAGAAATCTTGATCTTATTGCCCAAAAACTAGAGATTTCCCAGGCTGAAGCCCGTGCCGTACAGGCTAAATATTGGCCTAACCCTAAATTAAGCGTCAGCGAAGTTAATCTATGGCGGACTTACGACATTGAAGAACAGCCAGCCCTTATTGGAAACTGGGGGAAAAACACCCAGATTTCTGCGGAAATAGAACAGGTGATTCAGACTGCCGGTAAACGAAGGAAAAATATAGAACTTCAAAAAATAGAGGTAGAAGGAGAAAAATATGAATTACAGGAAGTATTGCGAGAGCTGAAAAAGAGTTTAAGAAATACTATTACCGAAATTCTTTACAATCAGGAACAGCAAAAAGTCTATCAGGGGCAGATTGCATCCATCGATAAATTAACAAAGTCCTATCAGAATCAATTAAATCTTGGGAATATCAGTAAAGCGGAATATGTCCGTTTAAAAGCGCAGGAAATTGAATTCAGGAAAAAACTGGTTTCATTAAAACAGGAAATTGAAGATCAGCAGGTAGAGCTGAAAGCTTTACTAATGATTCCGTCCCATTCTTATGTGATTATTTCTGATTCTTTGCATATGCCAGAAAGAGAGCTTTCGGAAATAGAGCTTACCCAATGGCTGGAGAAAGCGAAAGAAAACCGCCCGGATATTCTGATTTCTAAAAATAAAGAGAAACATGCCGAAAAAAACCTGGAAATACAAAATGCAATGAAGACCCCTGATATTGCTGTTTCCATAGGATATGACCGGGGTGGAAACATTATGAAGGATTTCATAGGGCTGGGGCTGTCTGTTGATCTTCCCATTTTCGACAGAAATAAAGGAAACATTCAGGAAGCGAAACTGGAAATAGAAAAAATGAAAAATGAAACCCGCAAAAATGTCCTGAAGTCTGAAAATGAAATAGTTTCCGTTTTCAGGAATTATATCCGGACCCAAAAGGTATCTGAAGAAATTGATGAGTCATATGAGTCTGTCCTGGACGGATTATTGGTAAGCCATGAGAAAAATTTCAGACTCAGAAATATCAGTATGCTGGAATATATGGACTTCTTGGATACATATATCGGCAATAAAATGATCATCCTGGATACTAAAAAAGAACTTAATCAATATTACGAAAACCTGCAATATGTTGTAGGACAAGATTTATAAGATATGAAATCACCATTAGTGAAATTTCCTCACCAACCGATACAAATGAAAATGAAAACAACCCGATATATTGCTGTGATTTACCTGTCCGCATTAGTGGCTTTCACAGGCTGTAAGGATATGAAGCAAAATGACGAAGTTAATAAAAGTTACTGCATTAGTAAAGAGCTTAAAAAAGATCTTAAACTGGTAAGAGTGGAAAGGCTGCCCATTGAAGAAAGTATTACCCTTACCGGTGAGGTTGAAAGTAATTCGGACAAAACTGTTCCTTTTGTAAGTCTTGTAGATGGGGTAGTGACAGATACTTATTTTTCTTTAGGAGATTATGTGAAAAAAGGCCAGGTACTGGCAACGGTAAAAAGTACAGCAGTCAATGAAATGCAGGATGATACCCAGACTTTACAGGCACAGCTGGCTGTAGCCAGGAGAAAACTGGCCTCCGTGGAAGCAATGTATAAAGATGATATTGCTTCTCAGAAAGATTTGCAGGAAGCCCGGTCTGAAGTAGCCATATTACAGTCCAATATTTCCAAAACCCGGAAAAACATGCAGCTGTATTCTGCAGGAGGAAATACAATTCAGATTAAAGCCCCGGCAGATGGATATGTTATCTCAAAGAATGTATCTAAAGGAATGCCGGTTACTGCAGGAGGAGATCAGCTCTTTACAATTTCCAATCTGGATAAAGTCTGGGTAATGGCGAATGTGTATGCCACCAATATGCGGAATGTATATGTAGATCAGCCGGTAGTGGTGAAAACACTGGCGTATCCGGATGAAAGTTTTTCAGGAAAAATCAATACAATTTCACAAGTGTTTAATGAAAATGAAAGAGTGTTGAAAGCTAAAATCATTATGGATAACAATGGGATGAAGCTAAGGCCGGGAATGTCGGCAGATGTTGTTTTACCAATCAATTCACAGAACAAAAATGCCCTGGCCATTCCTGCAAAAGCTTTGATTTTTGATAACAATCAAAGCTATGTAGTAGTGTATAAAAAAGACTGTGAGCTGGAAATAAGACCGGTAACGGAGATCGCATCCAACAGTCAGTATATTTATGTAGAAGGAAACCTGAAGGAAGGAGAAAACGTGATTGCTTCCAATGGCCTGCTTATTTATGAAAACCTGAAAAATCAATTCAATAACACTACGAAGTAATGCGAAAATTTGTACAGAATATAGTTTCCTTTTCTTTAAAAAACTCCCTGATTGTTCTCCTGGGAACTTTCCTTTTGCTGGCCGGAGGGATCTATTCCTACATACATACTCCTATTGAAGCCTTTCCTGACGTTACCAATACGAGAGTAAGGGTAATCACCCAATGGCCGGGAAGAAGTGCGGAGGAGATTGAAAAATTCGTCACGTTGCCGATTTCTAAAGAAATGAATGCCATCCCGAATAAAACTTCGGTACGGTCTATTTCATTATTCGGATTGTCGGTGGTTACAGTGATTTTTGATGATCATGTGAATGATTTTTATGCACAGCAATATGCTTCCAATAAACTAGGAAACGTAAGCCTTCCCAATGGAGCCGAATACAGCATTGAGCCGCCTTCCGGGGCTACCGGTGAAATTTACCGGTATATTATTAAAAGCAAGCTTCCCATTAAAGAAATAACATCTGTACAGGATTGGGTAATTGAGAGGGAATTGCTGGCAGTGCCGGGAGTTGCAGATGTTGTAAGTTTTGGTGGGGAAGAAAAGATATATGAAATAAAAATTAATCCTACGGAATTACACAATTATGACCTTTCCCCCCTGGATGTGTATGAAGCGGTATCGAAGAGTAATATCAATGTAGGTGGAGATGTGGTGGCAAAAGGAGATCAGGCGTATGTAGTGCGGGGGATTGGTCTTTTGGAAAGGAAGGAAGATATTGAAAATATCCAGATTGAGGTGAAAGGATCTACCCCTATTTTGGTAAAGCATGTTGCAGAGGTAAAAGTTTCTGCAAAACCAAGATTAGGGCAGGTAGGCTATAATAAAGAAAATGATGTTGTTGAAGGAATTGTCATCATGCTTCGGGGAGAAAACCCCAATGATGTTATTGCCAGGCTTAAAGAGCGGATAGAACAGCTGAATGGAGGAGAATTGCCGGGAGATATCCAGATTGTACCGATTGTTGATCGTACAGAACTGGTAAATACCACCGTTCATACTGTTTCCAAAAACCTGATTGAAGGTGTGGTTCTGGTATCCATTATTGTATTTATATTCCTGTACAACTGGAGAACCACCTTTATTGTGGCTTCAGTTATCCCACTGGCTTTTCTTTTTGCGATCATTATGCTGAGAATACAGGGACTCCCTGCAAACCTCATTTCCATGGGAGCGCTGGATTTTGGTTTACTGCTGGAAGGAACCCTTGTGATCGTTGAACATGTATTTGTTGCCCTTGAGCATAAGGCAAGAAAAATCGGGTTGAGGAGATTCAATAAAATCTCAAAACTTGGGATTATTAAGAAAAGTGCCGGAAGCGTGGCAAGTTATATATTCTTTGCATTGCTGATACTCATTGTTGCCCTGATGCCTATCTTCTCTTTCCAGAAGGTGGAAGGGAAAATGTTTTCACCTCTGGCATTCACGTTAGGCTATGCATTATTAGGATCCTTGATTTTAAGTTTAACGTATGTTCCGGCAATGTGTAAGCTTTTACTGACAAAAAATATTGAAGAAAAAGAAAACTTTATCTCGAGGTTCTTCAGAGTTAATATCTTCAGGATTTACGAGTTCAGTGACCGTTATAAAAAAGGCTTTATTATAGGGTTTGTAGCATTGCTGGCCGTTTGCGGATGGAAATTTTCCAATTATGGATCCGAGTTTTTACCGAAGCTGAATGAAGGGGCTATTTATGTGAGAGCCACACTGCCCAATAGTGTAAACCTAGATGAATCAGTACGGCTGACTAAAGAAATGAAAGAACTTCTGATGAAATATGACGAAGTACAGTTTATTATGACGCAGACCGGAAGGCCTAATGACGGAACCGATCCCACAGGTTTCTTTAATATTGAATTCAATATCCAGCTGAAACCGGAGAGCGAATGGAAGAAAAAGATATCCAAGGAAGAACTTCTCGAAGAAATGAGAGTGTCTCTTGAAAAATATCCGGGAATCAATTTTGGATTCAGCCAGCCTATTCAGGATAATGTAGAAGAATACGTGGCAGGGGTAAAAGCCCCGTTGGTCATTAAAATATTCGGAAACGATTTGTTCGAGCTTGAAAATTATGCCAATAAGGTAGCCAATTCTATCAGAACCGTTCCGGGGATTTCAGATGTGAACGTTTTTAAAAATATTGGCCTCCCGGAATTGAGAATTCAGCTCCATGATTCAAAAATGGCAAAATATGGGGTCTCTACAGCCGATGCACAGGCGGTCATCGAAATGACCATCGGTGGTCAGGCAGCAACTAAGTTTTATGAACAGGAAAGAATGTTTGATGTCATGCTGAGGTTTGAAAAACAATACCGGGATACTCCTGAAAAAATGGGAAATATTTTGATTCCGACCCAGGATAACAAAAAAGTACCTTTAAAGGAAATTGCTACAATTGATTATCATACCGGGCCTTCATTCATTTACCGTGAAGGGAACAGCAGGTATATCGGTGTAGGCTTTAATATTGAAGGGCGTGACCTGGGCAGTACCATTAAAGAAGCTAAAGCTAAAGTGGATAAAGAAGTGAAGCTTCCGAAGAATCATAAAATGACCTGGGCAGGAGAGTTTGAGAGTAAGGAAAGAGCTGCAAAACAGCTGGCAATGGTGGTTCCGATTTCACTGACGCTTATTTTAATGCTGCTGTATTTTAATTTTGGTAATATAAAAGATACGCTGATTTCTTCCATTACCCTGGCTTTTGCTTTTATCGGCGGGTTTTTATCCCTCTGGTTTACGGGTACTATTTTCGGAATTTCCGCAGGAATCGGTTTTATAATCCTTTTTGGAGTGGCTACTATTGACGGTATTGTTCTGATAGGAGTAATGAAAGAAAACCTTCAAAACAGGATGTCACTGAAAGAATCCATATCCAGGGGAGTTCAAAGCAGGATCCGACCTGTTGTTATGATCGCTCTCATGGGATCTATGGGGCTTTTTCCTGCGGCGATGTCCAACGGAATGGGGTCGGAAATTCAAAAGCCTTTAGCCATTATGATTGTAGGAGGACTGATTATCTGTATGCTGTTGTCCTTTACCATACTGCCTGCTGTGTTCTATTTTGCCTATCGTAAAAAACATAGGGAAGCAATATAGTTTCTCATCATTTTGTTCATTCTTTAGGCCGGGATTTTGAGGAAGGTCCCGGCCTTTTTGTTGTACCAGAATTCAAAAAGAGCTGTAATGGCTCACTATATTTATTTTTCAGGGACGGATTCTATTGGATTATTATTATCATACATTTTTCTGATGGCTTTTTCCTGTTCCTTCAGAAACTCACTCAATGTTTTTCCATCATTGTAGGGCTTATTCATCATATCTTCCGGAAACATGCCGCGTAGGCTGCTTAACGGATCTTTTTTATAGGCTGTTTGTACTTTTAAGAACTTTTCCGGGGTGATTTCTATGAGCTTTTCACTATTGGGAAGCTGTTTTTCAGCCAAAGAAATTTCGCTGTAATTTTCAATTTTTTTATTTCCTTTCAATGTCCAGGAATAATTCTGAGAACTATCACTGATTCTAACGATCAATCCTGGCAATCCGTAAAATTTATAAGGCCCGTCCTGAAAAGGAATGTCTTTTGAAAACCATGCGGTCCATTTTCTTCCTCCGAAGTCGACTTCTGCTTTTTGTGTATCATATTCCCCGATTTTTTCTTTTTCCGGAAGAATCTTCCATTGCAAAGTGGTAGATAAAGGATAAGAGAAATTGGCCTCCAGGAGGTATTCCTGGTACTTCTGCTTCATAGAAGGATATTCTTTAATGATCTTATACGGTATAGAAGGTTTTTTCAGTGAGGCTGAAAGATCATAATACACCCCGTTTTTTTGCCGGGCTTCAATCTTCGCTGAGATTAAAGAATCCTGTGAATAATAAGTATAATCCTGATATATTGATCCTTTATCGGTAATATCCAATATCGTATATGCTTTTTCTGTTGCTTCTGAATTCTTTTGAGGCTTAAAAATCAGCTCATAAAAAAATCTGTTTGCTGTTTGGGCATTCAGGAAGAAAGGAATAAAGATAATATTTAGTAGGAAGATTTTCATAAGATTAATCAGTCTATATATTTTTCTGTTAAATTATACAGCGGGAGGTTAAAAATAATATAAAAGTGAGCCATATGACTCACTGTATTTTAAATGTTCAAGATTATTCTATGGGTACTAAAAGTCCGGGATCAATGGGACCAATGGGGCCGATAGGACCAATAGGTACATTTGGGCCGCAGAATCCGGTTTCAAGCATACATTTTCCTCCCATACAGGAATAACCGGTCATGGAAGTTGTGCCGTTAGGACATTGAACCATAGCTTCACCATAGCGGCTGCAATCTCTGTTGGAGTAGCATTCTAAAGCAGGATACAAAGTTCCTCCGGAAACATTTTTCAATTCTTTTCTTGAAAGTTTTGTTACGTTCATTTTTTTCATGGAATTAATTTTTTATGTTGGTAATAATTAGTGGGTAAATGGGTTAATGAATTGTTTACGTAAGCTAAAATAATAAAAAAAATCAACTCATTATAGGTTAATGGGTTGATTTTTAATTTTTTATGATTTTAAATAAAACATTACAGATTTTCTTTTGTTATCTCTTTATGGTGTTTAAGATATAATGGAAGTGCGGCAGAGCCGTACCAGGGAAAAATCTCATAACTGAAAATGCCGGCCTGAACCGCGGGATCTGTCTTTACCCATTGTTCCGCCTCTTCTTTTGATTGAGTATTGAAGATAAACATACCACGGTAGTTTTCTTTATTCTTTTCTAAAAAAGGACCTGCTACAATCACTTTTCCTTCATCAGCCAATTTCCCGATATTAGTCATATGACCTTTCATCAGTTCCGCCATTTTGGTTTCATCTGCAATCTGTGTTGCACCGGTTGTAAGCATTACAATAGTATAACCTTTCATCCCGTATCTGTCGGCTCCAAGCGAAGTGGCCAGTTCCTGGTTGAATTTTGACTTTTCATTGGCCTTTTTCTGAGCAGAAGATAAACTGAACGTCAGAATACTGAGGATTACATAAAATTTTACTTTCATAACAATAACTTTTATTATAGGATCTGTAACCGGATTCTAAGCTTTTATTCTTAAGAACTCTTTAGCCAGTTCGATCATTTTAGGATCTCCCGTATATTTTCCATGTTCGTCAGAAAGTTTTACCGTAGGAATCCATTCTTTATTGGGAGCCTGTACTCCAATCAATTTCATTACAATATTCATGGGTTTTAGTCCTACATCATTGGTAAGGTTGGTTCCTATTCCAAAAGAGATTCCTATCTTTCCACGGCAATAATTGGTGATTTCCTCTACTTTTTCCAGATTCAGCGCATCTGAGAAAATAATGTATTTAAACATTGGATTAATGCCGTTTTTCTGATAGTGAGCAATGGTTTTATCGGCAAATTCCAAAGCATCCCCACTGTCATGACGGACACCGTCAAACAGTTTAGCAAACTTTTTGTCAAACTGCTGGAAGAAAACATCCGTCGTGTACGTATCGGAAAGAGCCACTCCCAGATCCCCCCTGTAGACATCCACCCAATGTTCCAGTGCCAGTTCATTGGCCATTTTGAAACCATACTCCGCTGCATGGAACATAAACCACTCATGAGCATGGGTCCCTATAGGTTTTACCCCGTATTTCATGGCAAAATGCACATTGGAGCTTCCTATAAAAGTAGAATCTTTTTTCTGGGTTAAGGCTTCCATCACCAGGTTTTGAACTTTGTAAGAATGTCTTCTCCGGGTTCCGAATTCTGCAAAGGTCACCCCAAGCCTTCCCAATGAATCAGCCTTTTCTATGGTTTTGCTCATAACTACCCCGTTGGAATCTCTCTCCATATGATTCATTTCGTAATGAAGCTCGCTGATCAGCGCCAATAAAGGAACTTCCCAAAGAATAGTCCTGTACCAAAGCCCCTCTACCACTACAGAAAGATCGCCTCCTTCCTGATGAATCTTTACTTCAGACGGATCATAATGGTAGCCTTCAAGAAAATCCAGATAAGGAAGGTCGATATAAGGGCAGGTTCTCGCCATGAACTTTTTCTCATCCTTGGTTAATTTAAGCTCTGCCATTTTATTGACTGCTTCCTTCAAAGCTACATCAAAACCTTCCGGAAAGTGATGTTTCCCTCTGTTGATAAATTCATATTTTACAATAGAATTAGGAAAGAGTTTCACCACTGCATTTTGCATGGTTATTTTATAAAAGTCATTATCTAGAATAGAATTCAGTCTCACGTCATTCATAATATGTGTAATTTTAACGCAAATATAAAAAAATAAAAATAAAATCGCCTAAATGTAAGGCGATTTTTTTGAAATATTCCGATGATGTATCGATTTACTTTCCTAAATACGAGTTGTACATCCAAACTTCTTTTTCCTGTTCAGTGATGTAGTCGCTCATCTGAGAGTTGGTCCCTTCATCCCCGGCTTCATCCGTAATATCTAAAAGTTCCCTCTGAAGATCAATCACTACTTTAAATGAGCTTAGAATTTGTTCAACACTTTTATTTCCGTCAGTTACTTCTTTGCTTTCCTTGATGGTAGCTACTTGTAAATAATCTGAATAATTATGTGCCGGAGTTGCCCCAAGTGTAAGAATTCTTTCAGCAATTTCATCGATCTTTAAAACTAAGCTGTTATAAAGCTCTTCGAACTTTGGATGAAGCGTGAAAAACTGATCTCCTTTAATATTCCAGTGAGAGCCTCTTGTGTTCTGATAAAATACGGAATAATTAGCTAACAGTACATTCAGTTTTTCTGCGATTTTCTTACAGTCGGCTTCTTTAAGGCCGATAATACTAGCGTTTTTCATATGTATATATTTATTTTTAGGTCAATGTGATCACCGTTTTCTGTCTGTAGCAGGGTACAAAAGTTAAAAAAATGGTGATTTTATTTAAGTCAATCATTTGCCTGTAACAAATTTAGAAAATATTATGCCGAATACGGTTGATTATTAATAGATGATAACTATAAGAAAATTTTTTAAAATAGTTTGGAAGTATTAATATTGCAGATGATGAAAACCTTTCTGATAACAGCAGCTGTTTTTTTTGGAGTTTGCCTGATCTATATCCTGATCATGCTTTCTTCTACCGATAATTATTTTACTTATCTTTTAGACGATGCTTATATTCATATGTCAATTGCCAAGAATTTTTCCACTTATGGAGTGTGGGGAATTACCAGATATGCATTTTCATCATCTTCCTCATCTCCTGTTTTTACTTTTATTCTTAGTGTTTTAATTGCTGTTTTCGGGAACCAGATTTTGATACCGCTGATTTTTAATTTAATTACAGCCGGTTTTCTTATTTTTTTGCTCAATAAGTATTACATCCATTTTTTTGGTCAGAAACCAATTGTTATTGTTGCTAGTCTGTTTACTCTTTTTCTGGCGGTATTGCATGTACAGGTTATGACCGGGATGGAGCATATCTTACATGCACTGATGGTTGCAATCAATATATATTACTTTCAGCAATGGTCGGAAAGCCATTTTAAAAACAACCGTTTTTCTTATGGTTTTTATACAACCATTGCACTATTGGGGTTGATACGTTTTGAAAGTATGTTTTATTTCGTGGCTCTTGCTTTTGTTTTTTTTATTACCAAGAATGTTAGAAATGCATTGCTTGTCCTTATTTTAGGTTTTGCACCTGTTTTTGTCTTTGGCTATTTTAATTATGGCAAAACGGGGTATTTTCTTCCCAATTCAGTTGTCTTAAAAGGCCCTCTGTTGGATTTATCAGAAAATATGGGTAAACAGATCATAGAAATTTTTGTTGAAAGAATCCTTATTAACCTTAGTTTTTATAAAATAGGCCTCTTCCCGTTACTGATCAGTATAGCTTTAGTGGCTAAAGATTATAAAAAGGGAACCGGTCTGCAAAAAATTATTTTACATCATTTTCTTATTATAGCCTGGTGCCTGGTTTTATTAATGCATAGTATATCGGGCCGTCTAACGGGTATTTTCAGGTATGAGGCCTACCTTTTAGTTGCTTTTTCTATGATTTTAATTCCGAAACTGAAGCTTTTTTTAGTACATCCTCTGGCTGCATTGAAAGCAGAGAAAGTAATTGGTCTTTTTGTTGTTGCCAATTTCATATTGCTTATCTATAAATCCGGATATGCCCATCTTATCATTGCCAACGGTAGTGCCAATGTGTATCAACAACAGATACAGTCTGCAAGATTTTTAAAGAAATATTATAATAATTCTAAGGTGGTTGCCAATGATATAGGGGCGATCAGCTATTTTACCGATATTCATTTACTGGATTTTATGGGGTTGGGGTCTAACGAAATTGTACATTTCAGAGCTAATACTAAAAAGCTTGATGAAGATTTTTATGGCTTTTTGTCCCAATATTCTGAAAAGGAGAACTATAAACTGGCTATAGCTTATGAAGAATGGCTGGATTGGCAGACTCCTGAAAACTGGAGAAAAGTGGCGCGTCTGGAAATAAGTGGAAGAAATCTGGTCCTTGGGGAAAAACATTTGTTTATTTATTCTATTGATCCCCGAATTCATGATTCGCTGAAACAAAATATAAAATCTTTCCGGTGGGACAAAAATGTAAAGGTTACCCTGTTGGAATAAGTGGGAGGCTTTATATATAAGGTGTGAAATTTCCCTTGTTGTTGAATTTTTAAGAAATAGATAATAATCTGTTAACAAAAACTCGGATCCTGTTTTCCTAGCTTTGCACTCAAAATCCACAAATATAAAAAGCTATGAAAAAAATCTTCATGTATTTAATCCTGTCAGTTGCTGTTTTCTCATGCAGCAATGATAAAGACGAAACAATCAGAATTGAAGAAAAGTATCAAACAAAAAATGTTGTTCTTTTAGTTGTTGACGGACCCCGTATTTCAGAAACCTGGGAAGCGCAGGGTAAGGAGAATATTCCCAACAGGGTTGCTCTTTTAAACCAGGGGGTATTTATCAGCAATTTTAAAAATAACGGAACCACGAATACCAACCCGGGGCATAGTGCTATGTGTTCGGGAGTATATGAAAATATCAAAAATGATGGAACTGAATTGCCAGGGTTCCCATCTGTAATGCAGCAATGGCTGAAGTTTACCGGTGCGGATAAAACCAAAGCCTGGGTAATTGCATCAAAAGATAAGCTGGAGGTTTTGAATGACTGTAAACTTGCAGACTGGAAAGGCAAATTCCAGCCTAGTACTGATTGCGGGGTGAGTGGAAACGGATCAGACTATCGTGATGATGTTATTACCATGACCAATACAAAAAAAGTAATGAAAGAATATAGCCCGAATATTATCGTAATCAATCTTAAAGATGTAGATTCCTACGGACACGCTAATAATTGGAATGAATATATTAAGGCTATAAAAACCACTGATGCTTCAATAAAAGAAATCTGGGATTATATTCAATCACTTCCTGCCTATAAAGACAAAACGACTTTGATTGTTTCTAACGATCATGGAAGACATCTTGATGCTAAAGGCGGGTTTAAAAGTCACGGAGATAGCTGTGAAGGATGCAGGCACATCGAATTTTTTGCAATAGGGCCGGATTTTAAAAAGAATACCATCATTACTACCGGAAATTACGAGCAGATTGATATTACCAGTACTATTGCCGAGCTTCTGAGATTCCCTTTACAATATGGAAAAGGAAAAGTAATAAAAGATGCCTTTAAATAAAATAAAAAATATTTTTTCTACCAGCCTTCATGATTTTAAACCGTTTTAAATCATGAAGGTTTTTGTTAGTTATGGAGACAAATAAAAATATTGTGAAGAAATAAAAATACATAACTGCTTGTCAATTAAAAAAATATTATTATTTTTGCAGCCTAAAATAAAAAGCAATTAAATGCCTACTATTCAACAATTAGTAAGAAAAGGAAGAGCCACGCTTGCCAAGAAGAGCAAATCGGCTGCCCTTGATTCTTGTCCACAAAGACGTGGTGTATGTACGAGAGTATATACGACTACACCTAAGAAACCTAACTCAGCACTTAGAAAAGTTGCAAGGGTAAGACTTTCTAACGGTAAAGAAGTGAATGCCTATATCCCGGGCGAAGGACATAATCTTCAAGAGCACTCGATAGTATTGGTTAGAGGCGGAAGGGTGAAAGACCTACCGGGAGTACGTTACCACATCGTAAGAGGTGCATTAGACACAGCTGGTGTAAATGGAAGAACACAGAGAAGATCTAAGTACGGAGCTAAGAGACCTAAACCAGGACAAGCAGCTGCTGCACCTGCAAAAGGAAAGAAAAAATAATCATTAAATAAGGTACAGAAACAATGAGAAAGACAAAAGCGAAAAAAAGACCGTTGTTACCAGATCCGAAATTTAATGATCAATTGGTAACTAGATTCGTAAACAATTTAATGCTTGACGGTAAGAAGTCAATCGCATTCAAAATTTTCTATGATGCATTAGATATCGTAGAAACTAAAAAAGGAGATAGTGAAAAAACTGCACTTGAAATCTGGAAAGACGCACTTACAAATGTAATGCCTCACGTAGAAGTACGTTCCAGAAGAGTAGGTGGAGCTAACTTCCAGATTCCTATGCCAATCAGAGCTGATAGAAAAATTTCTATGGCGATGAAATGGTTAATCAAATATTCTAAAGCCAGAAATGATAAGTCTATGGCTTTGAAATTAGCTAACGAAGTTGTAGCTGCTTCAAGAGAAGAAGGTGCCGCTTTCAAAAAGAAAACAGATACTCACAAAATGGCGGAAGCTAACAAGGCTTTCTCACACTTCAAATTCTAATCTGAAATGGGAAGAGATCTTAAATATACAAGAAATATTGGTATCGCTGCTCACATTGACGCAGGTAAGACTACCACTACAGAAAGAATTCTATTCTATACAGGTAAAACTCACAAAATTGGTGAGGTTCACGAAGGTGCATCTACGATGGACTGGATGGAGCAGGAAGCAGAAAGAGGGATCACCATTACTTCTGCTGCCACTACTTGTACTTGGAATTTCCCAACAGATCAGGGACAAAATTTACCTGAAACTAAAGGATATCACTTCAACATCATCGATACACCGGGACACGTTGACTTCACCGTAGAGGTAAACAGATCTTTAAGAGTATTAGATGGTCTTGTATTCTTATTCTCTGCGGTAGATGGAGTAGAGCCTCAGTCTGAAACCAACTGGAGACTTGCGGACAACTATAAAGTTGCTCGTATGGGATTCGTTAACAAAATGGACAGACAAGGTGCTGACTTCCTTAACGTTTGTAAGCAAGTAAAAGAAATGCTTGGATCTAACGCAGTTCCAATCGTTCTTCCAATTGGTGCAGAAGAGGATTTCAAAGGAGTTGTTGACTTGATCAAAAACAGAGCTATCGTATGGGATGAAGCAGGACAAGGAGCAACTTTTGAAGTAGTTCCAATTCCTGAGGACATGAAAGACGAAGTTCTTGAATATAGAGAGAAATTAGTAGAAGCTGTAGCTGACTATGACGAGACTTTGATGGAGAAATTCTTCGAAGATCCGGATTCAATTTCTGAAGAAGAGATCAACGAAGCATTAAGAAAAGCTACTATCGACCTTTCTATCATTCCAATGACTTGTGGTTCTTCTTTCAAGAACAAAGGAGTACAGTTCATGCTTGACGCTGTTTGTAAATATCTTCCTTCTCCAATGGATAAAGATGATATCAAAGGAACAGACCCAAGAACTGACGCTGAGATCACAAGAAAGCCAGATGTAAACGAACCTTTCGCTGCATTAGCATTTAAGATTGCTACTGACCCGTTCGTAGGTAGATTAGCATTCTTCAGAGCTTATTCAGGAAGATTAGATGCTGGTTCTTATGTATTGAACACCCGTTCAAACAACAAAGAAAGAATCTCAAGAATCTATCAAATGCACGCTAACAAGCAAAACCCAGTAGAATTCATTGAAGCTGGAGATATCGGTGCAGCTGTAGGATTTAAAGATATTAAAACAGGAGATACCCTATCTGATGAAAAGAACCCAATCGTTCTTGAATCTATGATCTTCCCGGATCCGGTAATCGGTATTGCTGTTGAACCTAAAACTAAAGCTGACCAGGATAAAATGGGTAACGCTTTAGCTAAATTGGCAGAAGAAGATCCTACTTTCACAGTGAAAACTGACGAAGCTTCCGGACAAACTATTATCTCTGGTATGGGTGAGCTTCACCTTGACATCATCGTTGACCGTATGAGAAGAGAGTTCAAAGTAGAAGTTAACCAAGGACAGCCGCAGGTAGAATACAAAGAAGCTCTTACTCAAAAAGCTAACCACAGAGAGGTTTACAAAAAGCAATCTGGAGGTAGAGGTAAGTTCGCAGATATCGTATTCGAAATCGGTCCAGCTGACGAAGGTAAGACAGGTCTTGAATTCATCAACGAAATTAAAGGGGGTAACATTCCTAAGGAATTCGTTCCTTCAGTTGAAAAAGGATTCAGAGAAGCAATGAAGAATGGTCCATTAGCTGGATTCGAAGTTGAATCAATGAAAGTGACATTGAAAGATGGATCTTTCCACGCGGTTGACTCTGACCAGTTATCATTCGAATTAGCTGCTAAATTAGGATTCAAAGAATCCGGTAGAGCTGCTAAAGCTGTTATCATGGAACCAATCATGAAACTTGAGGTAGTAACTCCTGAAGAATACATGGGTGATATCGTAGGTGACCTTAACAGAAGAAGAGGTACTGTAAACGGTATGGATGACAGAAACAATGCTAAGGTAATCAAAGCTTTCGTTCCACTTTCTGAAATGTTTGGTTATGTAACTTCATTAAGAACATTATCTTCTGGTAGAGCTACATCTTCTATGGAGTTTGAAAGATATGAAGCTGCTCCGCAAAACATTGCTGAAGAAGTAATCGCTAAAGCTAAAGGTTAATATTAAATTAGATTAAAATGTCACAAAGAATCAGAATAAAACTTAAGTCTTACGATTACAATTTGGTAGATAAGTCTGCAGAGAAAATCGTAAAAACGGTAAAGGCTACTGGTGCTGTTGTAAACGGACCCATTCCATTGCCAACCAATAAGAGAATCTTCACTGTGTTGAGATCTCCGCACGTAAACAAGAAAGCAAGAGAGCAGTTCCAACTTTCCGCTCACAAGAGATTGATGGATATCTACTCTTCTTCTTCTAAAACTGTTGATGCTCTAATGAAATTGGAGTTACCTTCAGGTGTAGACGTAGAAATTAAAGTGTGATACTTGCATACTTTGCAATGATTATAGAATCCGTTCCTTTTCAGGAGCGGATTTTTATTTTTAAAACTTATTTTTGTATTTAAGCTAAGATTATAACTAATTTCTATGAACCAACAAATAAAAAGAACGGCAGAATCATTTGGAATTTACTATGACAGCTTTTATTATGAAACCAATAGTTCCGGAGAAGTTATTGAGCTGGAGCTATATGAACCGGAATATAATAGACTTACTGATGAAGACAGGGCAAACCATCTGCGTTTTGCGACAACATTCGATAAACTTGAAAGCCTTGAAATTTCCTTTTACGATTATGAAATTACCGACCTTAGCTTCCTGTCCGGTCTAAAAAAACTTAAATACCTGTCGATAGATTGTAATTCGCAATTTTTTGACCTGAGCGGTTTCCTTCATCTGACGGAGCTTGAGATGCTTCATATCCAGGGATCAAAATTAGAGTCTATAGCAGGTATAGAATTATTTCATAAGCTTGAATATCTGAGTTTGGGATATAGTAAAATTAAAGATATCAGCCTGCTTGCAAAATTATCAGCTACTTTAAAGGGAATTTATTTAAGTGATAATCAGATTACAGATATATCATGTTTTGCTTTGTTACATCAACTTGAATATTTTCATGTATCCAAGAATTATATTTCCGAAATCCCTGATCTGACCGATTTAACTGATCTGACTGAAATAATGGTAGATGATAATCAGATCAGTTCCCTTGAAGGTTTGAGTAATTTGAAAAAGCTTACAAAACTTGAAGCAAGTGGTAACAGACTTACTAATATTGATTCGCTTACCAATCTTCCCGCAATTCAGGAGCTTTATTTGAAAAACAATCTGATTTCTGATATTTCATGTCTTTCCGGCCTGCAGACACTTGTCAATCTTGATATTTCAGATAATAAAATTGAATCTTTAATTTCCGTAAGCAGCTTGAAAAAACTCAATTTTTTAAGCTGTAATAATAATGCAATTAAAGATTTTGACAAGACCCAACTAAGTTCCTCCATAAAGTTTTTATATCTGAATAATTGTGGCATACGTGACATTCGATTTTTGAACAGACTGGCAGAATTGAACACATTGTATTTAAATGATAACCATATATCAGAATTTTCATCTTTTAAAAATACAGGCTGCTTAAGGTATTTGTCTTTAGAGAATAATAATATTGCGGAACCATTCTCTCTTAATGATTATCCTAATATTCATATGGTTTCTCTTTCTGGTAATACATTTGGTAATAAAAAATTTGCTGTAAATCCGTCTGATAGATCTGTAGGAACAATCAAAGAGCTTTCAGCAATGAGTAATCATTCTACATCGGATAAGGTAACCCATGAACTTGATAAGGGACCTTCAGACTTTGTATTCAATAAAGTTAGGAATGAACATCACCCTTTTATAAAAGCTGTGAGAATAGCTCTTCTTGTTTTTCTCATCGTAATGCTGATAATCTTAGTCAAAGCAATTGGTTTTGGCTTATAAATGTTATCGTATGAATATCTTTAGTGTTTCCAGTTATACCTTTAACAACGTTTTTTTGACACCATAAAACTCCCCTTTTTTATTTTTAGTTAAAAGAAATATTTTACGTACTAAGTTAAATTATAATTATAGTCGTTTATATGCTTTTGCTGATAAATTCAGAGTTGATACTATGATATTGATTTTTTTTGTAGGTGACATATGTCATCCGACTTTCTTTATTTAGAATCAATAAAAACAATAAATTTGCAAAAAATTATCAGATGAATAAAGTAGTATCCTTTTCTCTGCTTGTATTGGGTGGGGTTTTTGTAAATGCACAGAAAGTAAATGATTCAATTAAGCATAAAAAAATTGAAGAAATAGAGCTATTTGGAGACAGAAAAAAACAACCGGAGGGCTTAGAGGCTATTACAAGGCTGCCTTTGAAAACCAGGGATCAGATTCAGAGTATTTCTGTCATCTCCCATAAAGCAATTGAAGAGTTAGGAGCACTTACCGTTACCGATGTTGCTAAAAATGTACCGGGGGTTACTTTATTCTCCAGCTATGGAGGAGGTAGTGAAAGTATGTCAATCAGAGGGTACAGAGGGGTTCCTGTTTTAAAAAACGGAGTTCAGATGGATTCGGATTTCCGTACAGCCGGAATGATGACTGATATGCAGGGAGTAGAAAGCATTCAGGTGATCAAAGGATCTGCGGCAGTAAGCCAGGGAATAGGAAATGGTTTAGGCTCTGCAGGAGGTGTAATCAATGTAGTGACCAAAAGACCTCAGTTTATTGATCAGACTAATATAGGATTTCGTTATGGAAGCTGGGACTTTTACAGACCTACACTAGATTTCCAGAGAGTATTGGATTCTCAGGGGAAAGTAGCCGTAAGATTCAATGGAGCTTATCAGAATAACAATTCATTCAGAAGTCATGTTTCAGGCGAAAGAATTTATGTAAACCCATCAGTAGCATTCCGCCCGGATGATAAAACTTACATCAATGTTGAGCTGGATTATTTGCATGATAAAAGAACTCCGGACAGGGGAACCATCAATACGGCTCCGGGAGATGTGGAAGCACTATACCATATGCCGAAAGGTAAATTCTTAGGATATTCTTCGGATTATTTAAAAACACAGACTTATAATTTTGCTACTACTGCAGTAAGGAAACTTACCAATAAATTGAAGGTAAGAGCAGCTTTTGTAAACTCTGTTACCAATACAGATAATCTGGCTTCTTCCATTGCATTGCCAAAAGGAGAAACCAATTACAATATAAGACAGCGTACCATTGGAAGGTCAGAATCAGAGGATATCAATAGAGTATTGCAGCTGGACTTCATTGGTGAGCAAATTAAAACAGGCATCATCAACCATACCTTCCAGGTTGGGTTTGACTGGCGCGAAACAGAAACCTCTTCAGTAGGATATAAAATTTATAAAAACTTTGTTTCCCCTGAGAATCTTCTTAGCTCTGCTGCTCCGGTTAATGGAAAACCTTTTACTTCTGTTCCGCTTGATCGTTTTGATGTAGTGAACGGGACAATTCCAAATGAACTTCCGTTCAATCTTGTATTCCAGAGCTTAGACCGTTCCAATCCTATTATGACTCCAAGTATTGGGGCAATGGCCCAGGATGTGATGTCAATCGGGAAATATGTAAAAGCACATTTGGGTATCCGTTATAGCAGGCTTAATGGTTCATCGAGCCAAACGGTAGATGCATGGAATCCGTCTTTGGGATTAATTGTTTCCCCTATTGAAAATATTAATGTTTTCGGATCATATACCACCACCACTTCATTGAGGGCTGCCAATAATATTTTACAGGCAGGCGGATTTGTCGGAGCATCAAACACAAAGCAATGGGAGGCGGGAATTAAATCAGATTGGTTTAATGAGCGTTTGAGATTTAATGTTACATGGTTCGATATTAATACAGAAAATTTATCCTTCCAGATATTGGATGATTCTTACCAGCCGATCAGAGATGCCAACAATAATGTGCTGTATGGGCTGGCCGGTAATTTAAGAAGAAAAGGTTTGGAAGTGGAGCTTATCGGAAGAATCTTACCGAATCTGCAGGTAATGTCAGGATGGGCGTACCTTGATGCCCAATATCAGGACAGCCCGGCGTATGTAAACGGTTCAAGACCTATGAATGCCCCGAAACATACAGCCAATGCATGGTTGAACTACAAATTTAACAGGGGAATATTGGATGGCCTGGATCTGGGTGCCGGGATTTATTATGTTGGCAGCCGTCCGGTAGATGAATGGACTCAGAAAACATTTACAGCAGCCCATGTGAATAGTGTACAACCCGGGGTAAAGCCATTTAATATGCCGGAATATACAACGGTAGATGCCCAGGTAGGATATTCTTTGAAAAATGGTATGGGAGTACGGGTATTCTTTAATAACATCTTTGACGCTGTGGGATATAGTTCTTATTTCCGAGGTGGATATATCGATCAGATTCAACCTAGAAACTTTGCCGTACAGGTAAACTATAAATTTTAATAAACGAACAGGCCTTTATAGCCACTCTTATATTAACTTTTTTTAATTATTCATATCAATTTTAATTTTGGAAACATTAAGGCAGTAAACTGTCTTAATGTTTTTTTATATGGATACTCTATGAATATCAATCTAAAGTGATTTTAAGCTATTTTGATTCCTCTTTCCAGTTTTATGTTCTTCATTTTAATTTTATTTTTTGAATTCATGTTAATTTTATACATTTATTAATAGAAAAATAAATATTATGAATCGGAATAATAATAATTTTTTTGAAAAATTTTCAAACTGGGCCGTAAAATTTACCGGGAGTGCCAGTGCTTTTATAGGAGCAATGCTTATTGTGGTAATTTGGGGTATTTCAGGGCCTCTTTTTAACTATTCCGAGACCTGGCAGCTTGTCATCAATACCGGAACGACCATCATTACCTTTCTAATGGTTTTCCTGATTCAAAAGGCACAAAATAAAGATTCGAAAGCCATACAGATCAAGCTGAACGAGCTCCTTGCTGCCCATGAAAAAGCCAGCAACAGAATTGTAGATATTGAGGAGCTTACAGAAGAAGAGCTGGATCAGATTCATCATTATTATGAAAATCTGGCACAATTTGCCAAGAAAGATGCCGATATCCATACCTCGCATTCCATTGATGCTGCACAGAGGAACCAGGATTACAAATATGAGTTCTTTAAAAAGAAACATGAGGAATGGCTGCAAAAGCAGGAACAACAAAAAAAGGAATCTTAACGATTCCTTTTTTATAAGCCTTAGCCTATCTTATTTTGTAATAATTATCTCTTCATAAAGTAACTGAAATAAGAACAGCTTCCCATCAATCCTTTTGCAACTTCAGTATCAGAATACTGGGCTTTCAGCTGGGTAAAGTAAGTTCTGTACTTTTGGTTTCTGAGGTTGTTAAGCTCTTTCTGGTAGGCCTCTTCTTTTTCAGACCACTTCGGGTCAGAATAGTCATACTCCTTTTGGTTTTTTGCCTCATACTGGTAATACTTACCCTGCTCGGCACTTGCCATCTGGAATAAAATCCTGGCTTTTTCTTCTTTATTGCCGGAAAGCTTCAGGGCTTTCTGATAATACCCGATGGACAGATCAAAATTATCCGGTTCAATATAAGAGGTATCCAGGAAATTTTTATAGTAATATTGATAAGGGTTGGATCTTTCTGTGTTCCAGAAGTTATATTTCCCTCCATTGCTATTGTCGATATCCATAACGAATAATTCACGATAATACCCTAAAATGGAGGTGTTGTATAACAGGTTTCCGATAAGTTGGTTCGCTTTTGCCGCTTTTTCATCAGTTCCGTTTCCAATTTTTTTAAGCTGTATTAAAATATCGGCTAATTCCAGTTTATTCATGCTGTTTTTGATAAACGGGAAATAAGAATAGTCCTCTGCCTTCATACTTTCGGTATCGGGACTTTGGTAACTTTCCCAGACATTATGTCCAAAGACAAGACTGGAGATATTTTTAAAGCCATTGTATTCCGTACTGCTGTACTGTTTGGTGGTGATTTTTTCCCCTTTGTCTGTCCAGTCATAATTGAGCCTTGGAATTCCTGTAAAATTCTGAGCTTTTTCATAATATGATCTCGCTTTTTCAAAGTCTGCCTGCCTCATTGCCCTGTCTCCGTAGATCGTATTGAAGAATGCATCAATATTGCCTACACTGTCCATATTTTTAGCGATGATCTGCTGCTCAAACCGGGTTTTATTGGCTTTCCTGTAGAAATCTTCAACACTTTTCACCAGGCTGGAATTTGGGTTGTACTGAAGATCAGAAAGCTTATTGCTCATCAGGAAAGATTTTCCGTCTTCACCTTGCAGGAAGTAACGGTTGGCAAGCACATCTCTAAGGAAATCTGCGGTAGAGGGAACCTCTCCGTAATAATCAAAATTATCGGTAATGGTACTATCTTTTTTTACTTCTTTCTCTACAAAATATTCAGGATAATCTTTCATCAGATGGTCTTCATAAGCGGCATCAATTTTAGGCTGGGAAACAATATCGTTAAGAACCTTCATCCTTTTGATCTGTTCCTGATATTCGGGATTGGAAGTTTTGATATTAGCAAGGACCTCACTGCTTCCCTTATAATCCTTTTTCAAAAATTTTAGATAGGCATCAGCGATCTGCCAGTATTCATCTTTAGACTTTTCCTTTGTTTTTTCTGTGAATTTTTCCAGATCATCAAGAAAGTCCTGCGTTTTATTATCATAATAATAAGCAGTTCTGTTGTAAAACGGAATCCGGTCCGGATTGCTGAACAATTCATCATCGCTTTGATCAGCTTTGGTACTATTTCCGGCTTTATCCGATTTTGAGCCCCCGAAAAGATTTTTAAAGAATCTTACAATTTTTTGCCAGAACGAAAGTTTTTCTTCTTTTACTTCAGTGGTAGAACTGCCTTTGCCGGCATCTTTTGTATCACCGGTTCCTGTATTCCCTTTTTGGGCAGAAGCCTTTTGGGATGCATCAGAGGAATAATAATAGGTGGGAAGATAGCTTCTTTCCAGCTCATTAATACTTCTCACCGCCATTACTTTCAGGATTTCAGAATCAGGATTGATGTCATACATTTTTTCCATAATAGGAATCGGATTGTTGAAGTCCTCATAACCCAGAAGGAAATAAGCCATATTTTTTTCCTCATTCGTGTTGGCTCTTTTCATAATATTACTGAAAGAGGCTGTATCAGAAAGTTTCATCGAAACGAAAGCAGACTCTTTGCGGTCCTTACTATTCATAAACACCTGGAAAAAGTTCCAGTTGGCTTCATTATTCATAGACAGGCCTCTTTGAGCTCCTGCCAGCTGATCCAGAGCCATAAAATAGACCGTGCCTTTCAGTCTGACTGGTTCCACATACATTTTGAATGCCTGCAGTGCCGAGTCATAATTTCTTGTATAATGATTCAAACGTACCAGCTGATAACCGTAGCGTTGTTTGATCTCGGGATTTCTTGCAGCATTATATAACGAAGTCAGCGCAGAGATGGTTTTATTATAGTCAAGGCCTGTAGCATCCTTTCTGTTGGCGTCTCTGTCATAATAAAATGAATTCTCACTTTCGACATAATTGATGCTCATGTAAGGCTCGAGGTATTTGGCCTCAATCAAATAGTCAATCCCTTCTCTATATTTTTGGTAAAAACCCGTACCTAACTTTTGCAGCAGGGGGTTGGTGGGTGCCCCGTTCTTTAGGGCATTAAGGTCATTCATGCTTACCTTGTAGACCAGGTTCTCTGTTTCGGCATAGCTGAGCTGGTTATTAAAATATTTTTTCCATGACTCCACATTATCGTCAGGAACCAGAGCAGCATTGTATCCCGTATAAAACCTTGTAGAATAACTGTGTAAAAAAGGCAGATATGATTTGTCTTTAATGATGCTTTGCGTAAAAAGATTGAAATACTCATAATCAGGATCTGACCAGGCACAGGCATCAGATTTTGTATAGAAAAGTGATGCAACAGCAATTGAAAGAATATACTTTTTCATATGGGTTGTGGTTTTTTATTTAAAATAGTTAATAGTAAAGTCGTGACGGGGATAATATGAGCTTGGTAAATATTCCTCCTACAACTGGCCGACTGATTTTCCTCCGGGATTAAAACTGCCGATCTAACACAAATTTACTATCTAATTGATAATATATAATGTTAAAATGAGGTATTTTTTTCTGGAGAAACAGAATGACATCTTCCAGCTGTTCAGGGGATATTTCTTCTACTTTTATTCTGAACCCTTTGTTCAGGTAATTCCCGAAATAAAACCCGTCTTTCAGAATTTCAGCTTCGTTTTCAGTAATTTTTTTAAAGTCCGGATTGTTCAGATCGTTTTTGGATAGTGCATTGATCAATCTGTGTTTTTCGAGATGATTAGTCACGATTCCCCATGAATAGATGGGCAAGGCTACTTCAATTTTCTTAATGGGATAGTCTTCAATTTTAGAAAGGTAACTTTTTAAAACGCCAACATCCAGAATGGAATTCTTATCAGATTTTTCCAACGGTGAGGAAGTGGAGTAGCACATCAGGTATACCTTTTCTACAGGAGGAATCCCTGTTTGCTTTTTATCCTTTACCTGATGAAGGCGCAGGGTACAGGTGACTTCTTTTCCTGAAATTTTTTTCAGTTCCTTTAAAAATTTGAAATAATCATTTCGTGTTCCGGCTGTCCAGTCGCAGTCGATCTGGATTTCGTTTGCTGTTTTTAAGTGATATTCTTTCGTTTTCTTCTGTATTAATTGATAAATTCTTTCCGCCAGAAACCTGATCTCTCCTGGCGAGATATTGAATAAGGCCTGATTGGTAATAAATACAGTGGGAACAATTTGTTTTTCGGTTTGAAAGCTTGGATCTTTTGTAATCACAGCTACCGGCTGAAATCTTCCATTGATTTTATCCACATCGAAAAACCTTGTATATAAATAAGGAACAGAAGACTGGTCCAAGACTTTTTTTTCCTCCCGGTCCAACCTGAGATTGGTTTTCCAATAATAAAAAGTATGAGCATGGTCGTCCTTCTTACTGCATGAGACAATAAAAAATAAAATCCATAAAGCCAGTAGTCTTTTCATGCTTTGGTCAATATAATTCTTCAAAAGTAAAATTATTTAAGCAAAGAATAAACCGTAAAATCCCGGTAATTCTTTATTCAAGGCTATTTCTGTAAATTCTCTGTTCTGCTTTCCTTAAAAATTCATATTTATATACCTGCCTTTCACCGGAAGGAAGCAAGTCACAGATGTACGGATGGTATCTCATAACAATAAAAATCCACTCCCGGGGAGTGGCTATGATTTTATTCGTATAATTCGCTTTCGCATTTACAGGTGTCTTTATCAATGCTTTCCCTGGAAGAGCAGCAGCCTTCAAGGCTTTTAATATTTCCTTTTTCGTCGGTAAGATAGATCTTATCCTTATTAAATTTTACGAAGAATGTTTCTTTGAATTTCTTAAATTGTACTTTCATCACCTTGTTGGGGATATACTTGCCGGCATTCATTTCCTCTGTTGTCTCTTTCCCATTTGCCTGGTTGACCTGAATGTATCCGAAAAAGACATCTCCATTCTTTTTTACATCCAGGTAATAATGAGGAGTGCCGGTACCACTGTAACCTTTCATGATATCAAAAACCCTGCGTCCCGTAAAAGGAGTTTTTACCTGTGCTAGCGCGAAAATACTGATGCATAAGATGATTACACTTAAAACCTTTTTCATAGTTTCTTTTTTTCAAAATTAAAAATATTTGTTTAAACCATAAGCCGTAAAATCCCGGTGATTCTTATCCGGTATCAATTGCATATCCGACTCTTTTCAATATACCTGGTGATTTGTATAACTACTCCGTTCACAGGTATTGGTGTAACAAAAACCACCCCAAAAAAGGAATGGTTTTCTATATAATTTCAGCTGAAATTAAAAAACAGTCGCAGCCAATTGAATCCTTGCATACTTATTAGAAGGATTCCACATGGCCATCATAGCAACAGGAAGACTGTAATGATCGGATATTTTAATAACTTTTCCTGCTTTTAGACCTACGTTTACGATATCAAAACTATTCTTTCCGTTTCCGTACAGAAAGGTGTTGTCATTAAGTGCAAAACCGGCACCTACAAAAGCATCCAGATTTACTTTCTGATCTTTGATTACCGGATAGCTTGCCTGGATATAAGTAGAATATCTGTTTTTCTTATAACTTCCGTCCGGTTCAAGAATAACCTCTCCGGCGTTGGCGCCACCATACAACATGATATCGGCTTCTATATTGATCGGAAAAGAAGGCCCGAAAGTATAATTGGTTCTCAGATCTATAATATGGGCCGTTCTCCTTTGGGAATAACTGAAGATATCATCAGCAGCCACTGCTGTATTGATGTTTCTGGAATTATAGAGATCCCATAAACCTATATAAAAACGACCGTCAGAATACTGAACGTAATAATTGATCTCTTTGTAATGAGTGTTGTCCTTATCATCTGCCAATGCTGATGCACCCCAGATCCCTACCTTCCATTTCTTTTCTGCATCCAGGGCATAAGATAGATTTCCCATTACCACGGGTTTGTCTGTAATAATCAGTCCTCTCCATAAATGGTTGTTTTGAATGTTGGCTGTAAAATCGAGCCTGCCTTCTTTAGCTTCTGTGTTTTCCTGAGAAAACAATCTTCCGATGCTTAAGGCAGAGAGAAAGATTCCTTGTAAGATTTTTTTCATCATTTGTCTTTTATTTTAAAAATCCATATAAAAAAGCAGCGATAATAGCGCCTATTACAGGTCCTATCACCGGAACCCAGGCATAGCTCCAGTCGCTGCTGCCTTTTACGGGCAAAATAGCATGCATGATTCTTGGGGCAAGATCTCTGGCGGGGTTAATGGCGTACCCTGTTGTCCCCCCTAAAGACAAGCCTATTACCCATACAACAAAAGTAACCGGTATGGCTCCTATGGAACCTAGCCCTACTTTCGCTGTAGGATCAGCCTGTAAAGAAAGGCTGGGATCTGCAAAATAAAAAATCGTAAATACCAATACAAATGTTCCGATAATCTCACTGATCAGATTGGAAGAGAACTTCCTGATAGCGGGTCCTGTGCTGAAACATGCCAGTTTGGCTCCTTCGTCCTCTGTAATGGCAAAATGGTCTTTATGAAATAGCCATACCAGAAAAGCCCCCAGCATTCCTCCGATCATCTGGGCAGCAATATAAGAAGGTACCAAATCCCAGGAAAATTTTCCTGCAGTAGCGAGACCAATGGTGACAGCGGGGTTCAGGTGCGCACCACTTACCGGTCCTGCTACGGTTACTCCTACAAATACAGCCAGTGCCCATGCAGTCGTAATAACAATCCATCCGGAATTATTCCCTTTAGTATCTTTTAATACAACATTGGCCACAACGCCGTTGCCTAGCAATATAAGAAGCATCGTGCCGATAACTTCTGCAATAAATGGGGTCATATAAGTTTTTTTAGGTGAGGTAAATTAATCTTCTATCCAGCTTTGTGCACTCTTGATGGCCTTCTTCCAAAAGTGAATCATTTTATCCACTTGATCTTTACCCAGTTGAGGGTGGAAATCTTTGTCTACAATCCATTGCTCCTGGATTTCGTCAATGTTTTTCCAGTATCCTACTGCAAGTCCGGCCAGGTAGGCTGCTCCAAGGGCTGTCGTTTCAAGGGTTTTCGGGCGGGTTATTTTAAAGCCGAAAAGGTCAGATTGTATCTGCATCAACAGGTCGCTTGCCGACGCGCCGCCGTCTACTCTCAGCTCAAGACTCTCTCTTCCCGAATCTGCCTCCATTGCTTTCACAATATCATACACCTGGAATGCTATTCCTTCCAATGTAGCTCTTGCAATATGTCCGTCAGTGGTACCACGGGTCATTCCCACAATAGTTCCGCGGGCATATTGATCCCAGTAGGGAGCACCAAGGCCAGTAAGTGCCGGAACGAAATAAACTCCCCCGTTATCTTTTACAGAAGCAGCCAGCTTATTGACTTCCTCAGAAGAGTGAATAATTTTAAGCCCGTCTCTCAGCCATTGAATAGCCGCACCACCTACAAATACACTCCCTTCCAGGGCATAGTTTACTTCCCCGTTAATTTTCCAGGCTACAGTGGTAAGCAGGTTGTTTTTGGAAGAAACAGCTTCTTTACCTGTATTCATGAGTAGGAAACATCCTGTTCCATAGGTGTTTTTTACCATTCCAGGAGTGGTACACATCTGCCCGAATAAAGCTGCCTGCTGATCTCCGGCAATACCAGCTATTGGAATTTTTGTAGAGAAAAGGGTTGTGGCCGTCTCTCCGTATATTTCGCTGCTTTGCTTCACTTCAGGAAGAATAGCTTCAGGAATATCAAATAGTTCCAACAGGTCGTTGTCCCATTCCAAAGTGTGAATGTTCAGAAGCATAGTTCTGCTGGCATTGGAAACATCTGTAATAAACATTTTTCCCCGGGTCAGTTTCCATACCAACCAGGTGTCTACAGTTCCGAAACATAATTTCCCCTCTTCAGCCTTTTGCCTTGCTCCTTCTACATGATCAAGGATCCATTTCAGCTTGGTGGCCGAGAAGTAGGCATCAAGGACCAGTCCTGTTTTTTCTTTAATCGTTTCTGCGTGCCCTTGTTCTTTCAGTTCATCACAGTATTTTGAGGTTCTGCGGTCCTGCCATACGATAGCGTTGTAAATAGGGTCACCTGTTTCCTTATCCCATACAATAGTAGTTTCACGTTGATTGGTAATTCCGATTGCAGCAACTTCCAGTCCGGATATTCCGGCTTTTGCTATCACTTCTGCAGCTACGGATATCTGTGAAGACCAGATTTCATTGGGATCATGTTCTACCCAGCCCGGAGTAGGGAATATCTGTCTGAAATCTTTCTGAGAAACATATTTTATTTCTCCGCTGTGATTGAAGAGAATCGCTCTGGAGGAAGTTGTTCCCTGGTCTAGAGCGAGAATTAATTTTTCATTCATATAAAGCGTGTTAATTTAGGTTAGTAACTTTAGGTGAATAAGGAGTTAATAAATATCCTTTTGCCAGTTCAATAAATTCGTTTTCCTGCTGCTGTGCCCACTCTTCAGAATATCCTTTTTCTTCAGCAATAATTCTGGCTACATGATGAGCGCTGTCTATCGCTGCCCTTGCATCCAGGAATAACAGGCGGACTCTTCTTGCCAGGATATCCTCAATGGTTTCTGCCATCTCATTTCTTACAGCCCAAACCACTTCTGCAACAGTAAAGGGATGGTCAGGATGTATTTTTTGAGCATAACGCGGGTTGCTTTCCTGTAAAGCTTTTATAGCTGGAATATCAGAACCGTAAACATATAGATGATTGGTCCTGTCTACCTGTTCAGGTTTTACATTTCCATGGATGGAAAGATGTTCTGTTTTAGAAGGGGTATTGCCTAACCGGTGAACTTTCATGGCTTCATTCACAGTATCTTCAGCCATTTTACGGTAAGTAGTCCACTTACCTCCGATAATGGAGACCAATCCTGTGTCAGAAGCAATCACCTTATGGCTCCGGGAAACTTCTTTGGTGCTTTTGCTTCCATCTTTAGGAGCGGCAAGGGGACGAAGCCCTGCAAAAACTGATTTTACATCTTCGCGGGTTGGTTTTTTGGCAAGGTATTGTCTTGCGGTATTCAAAACAAAGCTGATTTCTTCTTCCAAAGCGCGAGGCTCAAAACTTTCATTTTCCAAAAGCGTGTCTGTAGTTCCTACTAATGCCCTGTCGTGCCATGGAACGACAAACAGAACCCTGCCGTCTGATGTTTTCGGGATCATGATCGCGTCATCACTTTTCAGGAATGACTTATCCAGCACCAGATGGATCCCCTGACTTGGAACAACAAGCTTTCCGTGCTTAGGATTGTTCATATTGAGGATATCATTAGTAAACACGCCTGTCGCATTGATCACGACATTCCCATGAATCTGATATTGCTGTTGGGTAAACTGGTCTTCAGCGGTAACCCCGATAATCTTACCTGAGTCATTTTTCAGAAGTCCGACTACTTTCATATAGTTGATAGCGGTTCCCCCTTTTTCAATAATAGTCTGGGTTAAGTTGATCGCTAATCTGGCATCATCAAACTGTCCGTCCTGGTAAACAACACCACTCATCAAGTGGTTTTGTTCAATAGTAGGGAGTTTTTCAACGGTTTTCGATTTGCTGATGTATTTTGTTTTCCCCAAGCTCAGTTTCCCGGCAAGAAAGTCATAGATTGATAGTCCTATTTTATAGTAAATTCCGCCCCACCAGGTATAATTAGGGATAATAAAAGACTGGTTTTTGACAATATGAGCTGCATTTTTTGCCAATAATCCTCTTTCTTTTAAGGCTTCTTTTACCAGGCCAACATCTCCCTGTGCCAGATATCTTACTCCACCATGTACCAATTTGGTACTTCTGCTGGACGTTGCTTTTGCAAAATCATGTGATTCAAGCAATAAGGTTTTAAAGCCTCTGCTTACTGCGTCTAAAGCTGAACCTAAACCACTGGCTCCTCCTCCTATGACTATAAAGTCCCATTCTTTTACATGGTTTAATTTGCTGAGTTCTTCGTTTCGTTTCATAAATGTTTCGTTTATGTTTCGTTTTCAAATATATAAATTAAAAATGAAAGCAAAAAGAAAATAAATGAAATTTCAGCATATAAGAAAAAAATGGTATTTTTGAGCAAACGAATAAAATGGAGAAGCTGATACACAGGCATGACCAAATATTAAAAGAGCTTGATGAAAAAGGCCATGTGCTTGTTCAGGACTTGTGTGAGAAACTGAACGTATCTTCAGTTACGATCCGAAAGGATCTGAACTATCTCGAAAGTCTCGGACTGCTCTTTAGAAACCATGGGGGAGCGAGCAAACAGGTAAGATATGCATATGAAAAAAATGTAGGAGAGAAGGAAAATATCAATGTGGAAGCCAAACAGGCTATTGCAAAAGCTGCTTTGTCTCTGATTCAGGAGAATGACTGTATTATACTGGCTTCGGGAACAACAATGCATTATCTGGCAAGGATGCTGGTGAATTCCGGGCCGCTTACCGTATTGACATCTTCCCTGCGGGTGGCCATTGAATTATGCAATAATCCCAATATTAATATTATACAACTGGGAGGTGAAGTTAGGAAGAGTTCCACTTCTATAGTAGGATCCATTTCGGAAGGCATTCTTAAACAGTTTTCCTGCAATAAACTTTTCCTGGGAGTAGACGGGATTGATCCCGAATTCGGAATCAGTACTTCTAATGCGGCCGAAGCCCATTTGAACCAGGTGATGATAGAGTGTGCTGATCAAACGGTAATCCTTGCTGATTCTTCCAAGCTGAACAAAAAGGGATTTGGTAAAATTGCCTCGTTGGATAAAATAGATTATCTGATTACTGATGCGGGAATTTCTGATGAAGATAAACTTGGTCTTGAAGAGCTGGGAGTAAATGTTATGATGTAAAACCGGACCCTTTCCGGCTTCTTTTTTTAAAATCAAAATAATTTCCGGGAAAATTTGTTCTGAATTTTTTCAAAATCATCTAATTGATTAAAAATCAAAATATTTTAGTCAAAATATTTGTCAGTTATAAAATTATTCATAAATTTGCACACTCATTTTAGGGGCGTAGTATGCCTATATCAAAAGTAGAAATTACTTCAGACTCCCGGGAAATGGTGATAAATAAAGGATAAATTTTATTATAATATAAACAATGTCAGGTATTATTGGTAAAAAAATCGGTATGACATCTTTGTTTAACGAAGAAGGGAAAAACATTCCTTGTACAGTTATTCAGGCTGGTCCATGCTCGGTTTTACAGGTCAGAACCTTAGAAAAAGACGGTTATAAAGCTGTTCAATTAGGTTTCGATGACAAGAGTGAGAAGAACGTTGGTAAAGCGTTAGCTGGTCATTTTAAAAAGGCTGGTTCTGCTCCTAAAGCTAAATTGGTTGAATTCTACAGAGAATTCGTTGATGAAGTGAAAGTAGGAGAAGAAGTGAAAGTTGATTTATTCACAGAAGGTGAGTATGTTGACGTAACAGGAACTTCAAAAGGTAAAGGCTTCCAGGGTGTTGTTAAAAGACACGGATTTGGAGGTGTAATGCAGGCAACTCATGGTCAGCACAACAGACTTAGAGCTCCAGGTTCTATCGGTGCTGGTTCAGACCCTTCAAGAGTATTCAAAGGGATGAGAATGGCTGGAAGAATGGGAGGTAAGCAGGTAACTGTTCAAAACCTTCAAGTGTTAAAAGTTGATCAAGAACAAAATCTTTTAGTAGTAAAAGGTGCTGTTCCGGGAGCTAAAAATTCTTATGTAATTATCAGAAAATGGAACTAGTAGTATTAAATACATCAGGAAAAGAGACCGGAAGAAAAGTAACTCTAGACGAAACAGTATTCGGAATTGAGCCAAATCAGCACGCGGTTTACTTAGAAGTTAAACAGTATCTTGCTGCTCAAAGACAAGGTACTCATAAAGCGAAAGAAAGAAGCGAAATTACTGCTTCTACTAAAAAGCTTAAGAAGCAAAAAGGATCAGGATCTGCTAGATACGGGGATATCAAGTCTCCAGTATTCAGAGGTGGAGGTAGAGTATTCGGACCAAAACCAAGAGATTACAGATTCAAATTGAACAAAGCTCTTAAGAGATTAGCTAAAAAATCTGTTTTATCTCAGAAAATGAGAGACAACAGCATCAAGGTTTTAGAAGATATGAGCTTTGCAGCTCCTAAGACTAAAGATTTCATCAATGTATTAAACGCATTGGAACTTAACGGTAAAAAATCTTTATTCGTTCTTCCTGAAGCTAATAAGAATGTGTATTTATCTTCAAGAAACTTACCTAAAGCTAAAGTAATGAACTACAATGAAATCAGTTCTTACGATTTAGTAAATGCTGGTGAGATCATTTTCTTTGAAGGTGCAGTTGAAAAATTCCAGGAAAATTTAAAGAAATAAGTCATGTCAGTTATTATTAAACCAGTTATTTCAGAAAAGGCTAATTACCTTACAGATTTAAGAGGTTCTTATTCTTTCTTAGTGAATCCTAAGGCGAATAAAATCGAGATCAAAAAGGCTGTTGAAGCAGCTTACGGTGTAAAAGTAGCAGACGTTAACACAATGATTTATGCTCCGAAGGTTTCTTCAAAATACACTAAAAAAGGTCTTCAAGTAGGAAAGACAAACAAATTGAAAAAAGCGGTAATCAAACTTGCTGAAGGTGAGGTTATCGATATTTTTGCTGTAAATTAATTATTAATTATAAATAATAGTAATGTCTGTTAGAAAATTAAAACCTATCACCCCGGGACAGAGATTCAGAATTGTAAACAATTTTGAGGAAATTACTACTAACAAGCCAGAGAAATCTCTAGTAGTTGGTATTAAAAAGTCAGGTGGACGTAACAACACAGGTAAAATGACCATGCGTTACACCGGAGGTGGACACAAAAAGAAATACAGAATTATTGACTTCAAAAGAAACAAAGCAAACGTTGAAGCTACTGTAAAATCTGTAGAATACGATCCAAACAGAACTGCATTTATCGCTTTATTAGAATACGCAGACGGAGAGAAGAGATATATCATCGCTCCAAACGGTATCAAAGTAGATCAGAAAGTAGTATCAGGAGAAAGCGTTGAACCAAACGTAGGTAACGCAATGAAATTGAAAAATATTCCATTGGGTACTGTAATCTCTTGCGTTGAAATGAAGCCTGGACAAGGTGCTATTTTAGCAAGAAGTGCTGGTTCTTCAGCTCAATTAACTTCCAGAGATGGTAAATATGCAATCATCAAGTTACCTTCAGGAGAATCAAGAATGATCCTTACTGAGTGTATGGCAATGATTGGTTCAGTTTCCAACTCAGATCACCAATTAACGGTATCAGGTAAGGCTGGTAGAAGCAGATGGTTAGGTAGAAGACCAAGAACAAGAGCGGTTGTAATGAACCCTGTAGATCACCCGATGGGTGGTGGTGAAGGACGTTCTTCAGGAGGTCACCCAAGATCTAGAAACGGTAAACCGGCTAAAGGTTACAAAACTAGAAAGAAAAACAAAGTGTCTAACCGTTACATCGTATCTAAAAGAAAATAATTATGGCAAGATCACTTAAAAAAGGACCGTTCATTCATCATACTTTAGATAAGAAGGTTCAGGCAAATATAGAGTCTGGTAAGAAGACAGTTATCAAAACTTGGTCTAGAGCATCTATGATCTCTCCGGACTTCGTAGGACAAACTATCGCTGTACACAACGGGAAATCTTTTATCCCTGTTTACGTTACAGAAAACATGGTTGGTCACAAGTTAGGCGAATTTTCTCCAACAAGATCTTTCAGAGGTCATGGTGGTAACAAAAACAAAGGAAGCAGATAAACATGGGATCTAGAAAACAAGATAGCGCAATCGCAAGAAAAGAAGCAAACAAAGACGTTGTTAAAGCTTCATTAAATAATTGCCCGTCTTCTCCAAGAAAAATGAGATTAGTTGCTGATATCATCAGAGGAGAGCAGGTAGACAAAGCACTTTATATCCTAAAGTATTCTAAGAAAGAAGCTTCTAACAAATTAGAAAAATTACTTCTTTCTGCAATTGCCAACTGGCAAGTGAAAAACGAAGGAGCTGACATTGAGGAAGCCAACCTTATCGTTAAAGAAATCTTCGTGGATAGTGCAAGACAATTGAAGAGACTAAGACCAGCTCCACAAGGTAGAGGGTATAGAATCAGAAAAAGATCTAACCACGTTACATTAATCTTAGGTAACAAAGAAAATTAATCAAGGTATGGGACAGAAGACAAATCCAATTGGTAACAGATTAGGTATCATCAGAGGATGGGATTCTAACTGGTTTGGTGGAAACGATTATGGAGACAGAATCGCTGAAGACTACAAAATCAGAAGATACCTTGAAGCTAGATTATCTAAAGGTGGTATTTCAAAAATTTATATTGAAAGAACTTTAAAATTAGTTACAGTAACTATTACTACTGCTAGACCGGGACTTATCATCGGTAAAGGAGGTCAGGAAGTTGATAAATTGAAAGAAGAGTTGAAAAAACTTACAGGTAAGGATATTCAAATCAACATCTTCGAAATCAAAAGACCTGAATTAGATGCTGTATTGGTTGCTGATAGTATTTCTAAGCAAATTGAAAACAGAATTTCTTACAGAAGAGCTGTTAAAATGGCAATGGCAAGTACTATGAGAATGGGTGCTGAAGGTATCAAAGTTCAGATCTCTGGTAGATTAAACGGTGCTGAAATGGCAAGATCAGAATCTTTCAAAGAAGGAAGAATTCCATTGTCAACTTTCAGAGCTGATATCGATTACCACTGGGCTGAAGCTCACACTACTTACGGTAGACTAGGTGTAAAAGTTTGGATCATGAAAGGTGAGGTTTACGGTAAAAGAGAACTTTCTCCACTAGTGGGACAACAGAAAAAAGGTGGTCAGTCTGACAGAGGAAACAGAGGAGGAGACAGAGACAACAGAAGACCTAGAAAAAACAACAATAACAATAATAATTAATTAGAAGTTAGAAGATAGAAACTAGAAATTAGATCTTCCGTTACAAGAACTGATTCAATTTTATCTAACATCTAACATCTAACGTCTAACATCTAATATTAAATTATGTTACAACCAAAAAGAACCAAATTCCGTAGAGTTCACAAGATGAAGATGAAGGGGAATGCCCAGAGAGGTAGTCAACTTGCATACGGAACTTTTGGGATCAAAGCTACTGAAGGAGCTTGGATCACTGCAAGACAAATTGAAGCGGCTCGTATCGCTGCGACAAGATATATGAAGAGAGAAGGTCAACTATGGATCAAAATCTTCCCGGATAAGCCAATTACTAAGAAACCAGCTGAAGTAAGGATGGGTAAAGGTAAAGGTGCTGTTGAATACTGGGTAGCTGTAGTAAAACCAGGTAAAATTATGTTCGAAGTAGGAGGAGTTCCTTACGAAGTTGCGAAAGAAGCTCTTAGACTTGCTGCACAGAAATTACCAGTAGTTACTAAATTCATCGTTGCTAACGATTTTGTTAAACCTCTATAATCTTTGAATACAATGAAAAAAGCTGATATTAAAAATCTAAGCGCGGGTGATATTCAAGCTCAATTAACTGAAGCAAAAGCTCAATATTCTAAATTGAAATTGGCTCATGCTATCAGCCCAATTGAAAACCCTATTCAAATCAAAGATTTGAGAAAAACAATCGCAAGACTAAACACTGAGTTAACTAACAAACAATAATTTCATTTTACAATGGATAGAAATTTAAGAAAAGAAAGAATCGGAGTGGTTTCCAGCAATAAAATGGAAAAGACCATTGTTGTTAGTGAAACGATGAGAATGAAGCACCCGATGTACGGTAAATTCGTATTAAAAACGAAAAAATATACTGCACACGACGAGAACAATGAGTGCAACGAAGGAGATACAGTTTTGATCCAGGAAACTAGACCTTTGAGCAAGAACAAGAGATGGAGATTAGTAAGAATCATTGAAAAAGCTAAGTAATAATGTTACAAACAGAATCAAGATTAAAAGTTGCTGATAACACAGGTGCAAAAGAAGTACTGGTTATCAGAGTTCTGGGAGGAACCAGAAGAAGATATGCTTCAGTTGGTGATAAAATCGTTGTTACTATCAAGGATTCTACACCATCAGGAAACGCTAAAAAAGGTCAGGTATCTAAAGCTGTAGTAGTAAGAACGAAAAAAGCAGTAAGAAGAAAAGATGGTTCATACATCAAATTCGACGACAATGCTTGTGTATTACTAAACGCAGCGGGAGAAATGAGAGGAACGCGTGTTTTCGGACCAGTTGCTCGTGAGTTGAGAGACAAAGAATATATGAAAATCATTTCATTAGCTCCTGAAGTACTTTAATTTTTAAAATTTTTTAAAGAAATGTCAAAGTTAAAAATAAAAAGAGGAGATAACGTCATCATTACTACTGGTAAGAAAGATATCAAAGGTAAGACTGGTGAAGTTATTGAAGTGATCAAGAAAGAAGGTAGAGACCCTAGAGTAGTTGTTGCAGGACTTAACATCATCAAAAAGCACGTTAAGCCTTCAGCTTCAAATCCTCAAGGAGGAATCGTTGAAAGAGAAGCTTCTATTCATATCTCAAACGTAGCTTTAGTAGGTAAAGACGGAAAAGCTATCAAAGTAGGTTACAAAATCGAAGGAGATAAGAAAGTAAGAATCAACAAAAAAACGGGTGAAACTTTATAATTTTAAATAACACATGGAATATATAGCAAGACCCAAAAAAGCATATAAAGAGAAAATTGTTCCTGCAATGATGGAAGAATTCGGGTACAAGTCAGTAATGCAAGTACCTAGATTAGAGAAAATCGTTGTATCACAAGGTTTAGGTGATGCTACTGCAGACAAGAAAATCATTGACTATGCTGTAGAAGAACTTACAAATATCACTGGTCAAAAGGCTGTTGGTACGATCTCTAAGAAAGACGAAGCTGCTTTCAAATTGAGAAAAGGAATGCCTGTAGGTGCTAAAGTAACATTGAGAGCTGACAAGATGTATGAGTTCTTAGACAGACTTACTTCTTCTGCTTTACCACGTATCAGAGATTTCTCTGGTATCAAAGCAGATGGTTTCGATGGTAGAGGTAACTACAACTTAGGGATTACTGAGCAGATTATCTTCCCTGAAATCGTAATTGACAAAGTGAAAAAAATCCAGGGGATGGACATCACTTTCGTAACAACTGCGAAAACAGATAAAGAAGCTAAAGCATTATTAACTCACTTCGGTTTACCATTTAAAAAGAACTAAGAAATGGCTAAAGAATCAATGAAAGCGCGTGAGCGCAAAAGAGAAGCACTAGTTGCTAAATACGCTGCTAAAAGACAAGCTCTTAAAGAAGCAGGTGATTACGAAGGGCTTCAAAAATTACCTAAAAATGCTTCTCCTGTAAGATTACACAACAGATGTAAACTAACAGGTAGACCAAGAGGATATATGAGAACGTTCGGTATTTCCAGAGTAACTTTCAGAGAAATGGCAAACAACGGTCTTATCCCGGGAGTAAGAAAAGCTAGTTGGTAACAATTACAAATTAATCGGGACAATTAAGTTGTTCAGATACTAAAGATAAAAATATCAGACCTAAGATTTTCTGAAGTCTGATATTTTACTCTTCAAGTCTTTGCAAAACTGATTGTTCTTTAACCAATAATTTATAAAAGAAAAATGGTAACAGATCCAATTTCAGATTTCCTAACAAGAGTAAGGAACGCACAAAGCGCAGGCCACAAAGTGGTGGAAATTCCTGCATCGAAAATCAAAAAGGAGATTACTAAGATCTTATTTGATCAAGGGTATATCTTAAACTACAAGTTTGAAGATAACGCTGTTCAAGGAGTGATCAAAATCGCTTTAAAGTACGACAAGCAAACCAACAAACCAGCTATCAAGTCTATCCAAAGAGCTTCTAGACCAGGTTTGAGACAGTACAAAGGTTCAACTGAACTTCCAAGAGTACTAAACGGTTTGGGTATTTCTATCATCTCTACTTCAAAAGGAGTAATGACTGACAAGAAAGCTAGAGAAGAGAAAGTAGGCGGTGAAGTAATCTGCTATGTTTATTAATTTTTAATCAGAGGAAAATGTCAAGAATTGGTAAAGCAATTATAACAATTCCAGCAGGAGTTACAATCACTGAAAACAACGGTGTGGTAACTGTAAAAGGAGCGAAAGGAGAACTTTCCCAGGAGCTTACAGCAGGAATTACTTTAGAACAAAAAGATGGTGAGCTTAACGTAAACAGACCATCTGATTCTAAACAACACAAAGCGCTTCACGGTTTATACAGAGCGTTGATCGCTAACATGGTCGTTGGTGTATCAGAAGGTTTCGAAAAGAAACTAGAACTAGTAGGAGTAGGATACAGAGCTTCTCACTCAGGTCAAAAACTTGAGTTAGCTTTAGGATTCTCTCACGGTATCGTATTAGAACTTCCAAGTGAAGTAAAAGTAGATACATTGACTGAAAAAGGTAAAAACCCAATTATTACTTTAACGTCTCATGACAAGCAACTTCTAGGAATGGTTACTGCAAAGATCCGTTCTTTCAGAAAGCCTGAGCCATACAAAGGAAAAGGTGTAAGATTCGTTGGTGAAAATGTTAGACGTAAAGCTGGTAAATCTGCTTAATAAATTATAAGTATTATGGCATTAAGTAAATTAGAAAAAAGAATAAGAATCAAAAGAAGAGTAAGAGGAAAAATCTCTGGTTCTTCTGAATTGCCAAGATTATCTGTATACAAAAGTAATAAGGAAATTTACGCTCAGTTAATCGACGATAAAAATGGTAAAACTTTAGCATCAGCTTCTTCCAGAGAGAAAGGCGTAGACGCTAAAGGGACTAAGACAGAAGTTTCTACAGCTGTTGGTAAAGCTATTGCTGCTAAAGCTATCGCTGCAGGAATCGAAAATATTGTATTCGACAGAAACGGATTCGTATACCACGGTAGAGTAAAAGCTTTAGCGGATGGTGCGAGAGAAGGAGGACTTAAATTCTAATCATTAAATTTCGGAAATATGTTAGGACTAGATAATATAGAAAGAGTAAAACCGGGAGGATTAGAATTAAAAGATCGTCTCGTAGCTGTTAACAGAGTAACAAAAGTAACTAAAGGAGGTAGGGCTTTCGGATTTTCTGCTATCGTTGTAGTAGGAAATGAAGAAGGTATTATCGGTTTCGGTTTAGGGAAATCTAAAGAAGTTGCTTCTGCAATTGCTAAAGCAGTTGAAGATGCTAAGAAAAACCTTGTGAAAGTTCCTGTAATGAACCATACTATTCCTCACCAGACTACTGCCAGATACGGTGGTGCAGATATCTTCCTGAGACCTGCTTCTCACGGTACCGGATTGATCGCTGGTGGTGCGGTAAGAGCAGTATTGGAATCAGCTGGTATTCACGATATCCTTTCAAAATCTAAAGGATCTTCTAACCCTCACAACGTGGTGAAAGCTACTTTCAAAGCGTTATTGGATATCAGAAGACCTGAAGAAATCGCTAGAATGAGAGGAGTTTCTCTAAGTAAAGTGTTTAACGGTTAATAATTAAAACAATGGCAACAATTAAAGTAAAGCAAGTAAGAAGCGCTATTGGTAGAACAAAAACCCAAAAGAGAACGCTTGAAGCATTAGGATTAAAGAAACTTCACCAAGTTGTAGAACACGAAGCTACTCCTTCTATCTTAGGAATGATAGCTGCAGTAAGTCACTTACTTGAAGTTCAAAAATAATTTTATAAAAGAGAAATTAAAATGAATTTAAATAATATACAACCAGCTGCAGGATCTACTTTCAATTCAAAAAGAATTGGTAGAGGTCAGGGTTCCGGAAAAGGAGGTACTTCAACAAAAGGACATAAAGGTCAAAAATCCAGAGCTGGTTATTCTCAGAAGATCGGTTTTGAAGGTGGACAGATGCCTTTACAAAGAAGATTACCTAAATTCGGATTCAAAAACGTAAACAGAAAAGAGTTTAGAGGAATTAACCTTGATACTATCCAGACTTTAATCGAGAACAAATCCATCACAGGAGATATCACGAAAGAAGTTTTAGTAGAAAACGGTTTAGTTTCTAAAAACGAATTAGTGAAAATTATGGGTAGAGGAGAATTGAAATCTGCGGTTTCAATCTCTGCTGACAAATTCACTAAATCTGCTGAAGAGCTTATTGCTAAGGCAGGTGGAAAAGCAATTACCTTATAATACTTACTAATGAAAGAATTTATACAAACACTTAAAAATATTTGGAGTCTTAAAGAATTGAGAGATAAAATTCTCTTCACTTTAGGGATAATCCTTGTGTATAGATTCGCATCTTATATCTCACTTCCGGCAATTAACCTTGCAGAAGTGGGAGATCTCTTAGAGCATTATAAAAATCAAGGCGGTAACAAGCAAGGAGCAGGTCTCCTTGGCTTGCTTTCGTCGTTTACGGGGGGAGCTTTCAGCCACGCTTCCGTAATGGCGTTGGGTATCATGCCTTATATTTCTGCTTCTATTATTGTTCAGTTGATGGGGATGGCTATTCCTTATCTTCAGAAGCTTCAGAAAGATGGAGAGTCAGGTAGAAATACATTGAACCAAATTACAAGATGGTTAACGATCGGGGTTTGTCTGGTACAGGCACCTTCTTACTTAACTTCTATTACTCAATTATTCTTACCGTATGCTCAGTTCCAGTCTGCATACTATGTAGAGCCAAATTCAATCATGTTCTGGTTACCAAGTATTGTTATTTTGGTTGCCGGTTCAGTATTTGCAATGTGGCTAGGTGAAAAGATTACCGATAAGGGAATCGGAAATGGTATCTCTATCCTGATTATGGTGGGGATCCTTTCAAGATTACCTGAGGCATTCGTACAGGAGATAGCCGTGCAGAACGGAAAAGGGGGAATGGGATCTATCATGATCCTTATTGAAGTATTATTCTGGATGTTAGTAGTTCTTTTAGCAGTGATCTTATCAGTAGCTGTTAGAAAAATTCCCATTCAGTATGTAAGCAGAGCTCAAGCAAGAGGAGGTGTAAACAGAAATCTTATGCAGGGAGCAAGACAATGGATTCCATTGAAAGTAAATGCTGCTGGTGTAATGCCGATTATCTTTGCCCAGGCATTGATGTTCGTACCAGGATTATTAACCAAATTCGATGAGTCTAATACTTTTCTTGCAGGTTTCAAGAATGTTTTTAGCTGGCAGTACAACGTATTGTTTGCGCTATTAATTATTATCTTCTCATTTTTCTATACTGCGATTACAATTCCGGTAAACCAGATGGCTGATGATTTAAAGAGAAACGGAGGTTTAGTACCAAAAGTAAGACCCGGAAAAGAAACCGCTGATTATTTAGATGATATTTTATCAAAAATTACCTTGCCAGGTGCAATTTTTTTATCTATCTTTGCAGTCCTTCCGGCAATTGTGCATGGAAGCTTTGTTCAGACAGATGCGTTTGCCCTATTTTTCGGGGGAACGTCCCTATTAATTATGGTGGGTGTAATTTTAGATACAGTTCAACAGATTAATACATATCTGCTGAACCATCATTATGATGGCTTAATGCAGTCTAAATTATCAAGAACGACTGGATATTAATTTATGGCAAAACAAAAACATATTGAACAGGATGGCGTGATCGTGGAAGCACTTTCGAACGCCATGTTCCGTGTAGAGCTGGAAAATGGGCATATCCTTATTGCTCATATCTCCGGCAAAATGAGAATGCATTATATTAAACTTTTACCTGGAGATAAGGTGAAACTAGAAATGTCTCCTTATGATTTAACGAAAGGGAGAATCACATTTAGATATTAAACAATTAGCCAAATGGAATACTCATTCCATTTGGCATTTGTAAAAAATAAATACTATCAAAAATGAAATCTCATGATTCCATTCGATAGTTATAAAAAAATAAATATTTTCAAATGAAAGTAAGAGCATCAATTAAAAAAAGAAGCGCTGATTGCAAAATCGTACGCAGAAAAGGTGTACTGTTCGTAATCAACAAGAAGAACCCAAAATTTAAACAAAGACAAGGTTAACATTAAATTATGGCGAGAATTGCAGGTATTGATTTACCAAAAAACAAAAGAGGTGTTATCGGTTTAACTTACATCTATGGAATAGGAAGAAGTACTTCTTCTGAAATCCTTAAAGCTGCCGGTATCAGCGAAGACAAGAAAGTCAACGAATGGAATGACGATGAATTGGCTGCAATCAGAACCTATATCTCTGAAAACATAAAAGTAGAAGGAGAATTGAGATCTGAAGTGCAATTGAACATCAAGAGATTGATGGACATAGGATGCCAACGAGGAATACGTCACAGACTTGGATTACCTTTAAGAGGCCAGAGAACGAAAAACAACTCTAGAACACGTAAAGGGAAGAGAAAAACTGTTGCTAACAAGAAAAAAGCTAGTAAATAATCGTTAGGAATTATGGCAAAACAAACTAAAGTAGTTAAGAAAAGAAAAGTAAAAGTTGAAGCTATTGGTGAAGCTCATATTCAGGCTTCTTTCAATAACATCATCATTTCTTTAACAAATAAAAACGGAGAGGTTATCTCTTGGGCTTCTGCCGGTAAAATGGGTTTCAGAGGTTCTAAAAAGAATACTCCATTTGCTGCTCAGATGGCAGCTGAAAATTGCTCTGCTGTAGCTCACGAAGCTGGTTTAAGAAGAGTAAAGGTGTTTGTGAAAGGACCAGGTGCAGGTAGAGAATCTGCCATCAGATCTATCCACAATTCAGGAATTGAAGTTAGCGAAATCATTGATGTGACTCCAATGCCACACAATGGATGTAGACCACCAAAAAGAAGAAGAGTTTAATTTTTAGAATTTACCCATTATGGCAAGATATATTGGACCTAAAACTAAGATTGCTAGAAAGTTTGGTGCTGCAATCTACGGAGATGATAAAAACTTCGAAAAAAGAAAGAACCAACCGCCAGGACAACACGGTCCTAACAAGAGAAGAGGTGCTAAAAAATCTGAATACGCAGTTCAGTTGGCTGAAAAGCAAAAAGCTAAATATACTTATGGTATTTTAGAAAGACAGTTTGCTAACTTATTTGATAAAGCACACAGAAGTAAAGGTGTAACAGGTGAAGTACTATTACAACTTTGCGAATCCAGATTGGATAACGTAGTATACAGATTAGGTTTTGCTAAAACAAGATCTGCTGCTAGACAATTGGTTTCTCACAGACACATCACTGTGAACGGAGAACTGGTAAACATTCCATCTTATTTGCTTAAAGCTGGTGATGTAATCGCTGTAAGAGAAAAGTCTAAGTCTCTTGAAGTGGTAACCAATGCATTAGCTTCTAAAGCAAACTATGAGTGGTTACAATTCAACGATGAGAAGAAAGAAGGTACTTTCGTTTCTGCTCCTGAAAGAATCCAGATTCCGGAGGACATTAAGGAACAGCTTATCGTCGAACTTTACTCTAAATAATTTTTTAATCAAATTTTTGCTCAACCCAATAATATGGCAATTTTACAATTCATAAAACCCGATAAAGTAATTTTACTTAACTCTGATGAATTTAAAGGTCAATTTGAATTCAGACCTTTAGAACCAGGTTTCGGGCTTACAATCGGTAATGCTTTGAGAAGAGTGTTGCTTTCTTCTCTGGAAGGATACGCTATTTCATCTATCAAAATAGAAGGTGTAGAGCACGAATTTTCAACTATTCCAGGAGTAATCGAAGACGTTACCGAAATTATTCTTAACCTTAAGCAGGTAAGATTAAAAGCTGCAGCAGAAAACCAGGCTAACGAGCAGGTAGTTGCTAAAGTTTCAGGTCAAACGGTTATTACTGCTGGTGATTTAGGAAAATCGATCAACGGATTCGAGGTTTTAAACCCGGATTTAGTGATTTGTAACCTAAATACTGATGTAACTTTCGAAATTACTTTCAATATTGAAAAAGGTAGAGGATATGTTCCTTCAGAACAAAATAAGTCAAACAATGCGCCTGTAGGTACTATTGCTATTGACTCTATTTTCACGCCAATCAAGAAAGTACAATACAGCATTGAAAATTATCGTGTAGAGCAAAAAACAGACTACGAAAAACTTGTATTAGATATAGAAACTGACGGGTCTATCAGCCCTCAGAATGCTTTAACTGAAGCTTCTAAGATATTAATTTATCATTTCATGTTATTCTCTGATGAGAGAATCACGCTTGAAACAGAAGCGGTAAAAGCATCTATCCAATACGATGAAGAAACTCTTCATACAAGACAATTACTTAAGTCTAAATTAGCAGATATGGATCTTTCCGTAAGAGCCCTTAACTGTCTGAAAGCTGCTGAAGTAGAAACTCTTGGAGAGCTGGTTTCTTACAGTAAGTCTGATTTGATGAAATTCAGAAATTTTGGTAAAAAATCTTTGACAGAACTAGAAGAATTAGTGCATTCAAAAGGTCTTAACTTCGGTTTCGACGTTGCAAAATATAAGTTAGACGCTGATAAATAATTAATAATGAGACACGGTAAAAAATTCAATCACTTAGGAAGAACAGCTTCTCACAGAAGTGCTTTACTTTCTAATATGGCTTGTTCTCTAATTGAGCATAAAAGAATCAACACTACTGTAGCTAAAGCTAAAGCTTTAAGAGTATATGTTGAGCCTCTATTAACAAAAGCAAAAGAAGATACTACACACAATAGAAGAGTAGTATTCTCTTACCTTCAAAATAAATATGCGGTTGCTGAATTATTCAGAACTGTAGCTCCTAAAATCGCTGAAAGAAACGGTGGTTATACAAGAATCATCAAAACAGGATTCAGACCAGGTGATGCTGCTGATACTGCTCTTATCGAATTGGTAGATTTCAACGAGCTTTACAACCCTAATGCTGAAGAGAAAAAAGCTACAAGAAGAAGCAGAAGATCTACATCTGCTAAAAAAGCTGAAGCAGTAGTTGCTGAAGCTCCAAAAGCAGAAGAGAAAGTTGAAGAGCCTAAGGCTGAAGCAGCTGACTCTGCTGAAGAAAAAACTGAAGAATAATATTCATTCAGATATTGAAAAACCATCCGGATCCCGGATGGTTTTTTGTTTTCTGTTTATTCGGATTTTGATGGAAATTCATCAAAAAGTTTATGGTTGTAAAGTAAATGTCCCTCAACATTGGAGGGACATCCTTATTCTAGATCTTTGTTCTTTTTAACTCAATAATGTTATCCCCCTGTTCAAGATGCAGACTGTCTCCCTTTACCCTTGCTGTCATATCATCTTTCTTATAGATGGTTTCATCACCTTTGGTTTCCGCTTTAGGTAAGGTAAAAGTTTTCTTATTGCTGGTAATAGCTACCGTACTTTCTTTCGGATCATTTTTGAATACGACTTTTACCAGGGTGCCATCCGTTGCTTTATAGACAAAATCGGTTTTTTCATACCTTTTCCCGTTTACATCTACTGTTGAAGAACTCTGGCTTACAGAATCAATTTTACCATTGGTATCCGTAACAATTGTTGCAGTACTATCGGTTTTGATAACGCTTTTATTTCCGCTTTCACTTTTTTTACAGCTGATCACTGCCAATGAAAGAATAGCGCCAAATGTTAAGAGGCTTTTTTTCATGATTATTTTTATTTGATATCCAATATAATTTTTTCATCTTTAATTTTACAAAAATCATGCCTTATCATATGAGAATTTTCAGCAGATATTTTTACATAATTCTTTTTATTTCCTCAATAAATCTCATGTTTTGCCAAAAAGGAAAGTTTGGGATTGAAGATGGTCATTTCATGTTAAATGGAAAACCTTTCAGCATCTATTCGGGAGAAATGCATTACCCCCGGGTTCCGTCACAATATTGGAAGCACCGTTTACAAATGATGAAAGCAATGGGGCTGAATACTGTTACCACATATGTATTCTGGAATTACCATGAAGAAGAACCCGGCAAATGGAATTTTTCAGGAGAGAAAGATCTACAGAGATTTATTAAAACAGCACAGGAAGCAGGCTTATTTGTGATAATACGCCCGGGGCCATATGTTTGCGCGGAATGGGAGTTTGGAGGATATCCCTGGTGGCTGCAAAAGAACAAAGGATTGGAAATAAGAAGAGATAATCAAGCATTTCTGGAAGAATGTGAGAACTATATCAGGCAGCTTGCAAAACAGATCGTTCCATTACAGATTGATCATGGAGGTCCTGTCATCATGGTTCAGGCCGAAAATGAATTTGGGTCTTATGTTGCCCAAAGAAAAGATATCTCCCTGGAAGAACACCGTAAATACAGCCATAAGATCAAGGAAATGCTTTTGAAAAGCGGAATTTCGGTACCATTATTTACTTCAGACGGGAGTTCACTGTTTAAAGGAGGCTCCATTGAGGGAGCTCTGCCAACTGCCAACGGAGAAGGTGATATTGATGTTTTAAAGAAAAGTATTAATGAATACACCGGAGGAAAGGGCCCCTACATGGTTGCTGAATATTACCCGGGATGGCTGGATCATTGGGCGGAGCCTTTTGTAAAAGTGAGTACAGAAGAAGTGGTAAAGCAAACAGAGCTCTATTTAAAAAATGGTGTTTCTTTCAATTATTATATGGTTCATGGAGGAACTAATTTCGGTTTTACCAGTGGGGCCAATTATGATAAAGACCATGATATTCAGCCGGATCTTACCAGCTATGATTATGATGCCCCGATCAGTGAGCCGGGATGGGCTACTCCAAAATATAAAGCTTTACGGGAGATCTTTCAGAAAATAAATCATGAAAAGCTTCCGGATATTCCCCTGCCTGCAAAAGTAATTACAATTCCGGAAATCAGGTTTACAAAAATAAATAACCTATTTGATTTAATTGCTCAAAAGAAACCCATTGTGAGTAATGTGCCTCTTACCTTTGAGGATCTGAATATTGGAAATGGATATGTATTGTACAGGAGAAAGTTTGATAAAAATCAAAACGGAGTTCTTGATTTGTCGGGGCTGAGAGATTATGCCAATATTTATATTAACGGAATCTGGAAAGGAGAAGTAAACCGGGTCTTCAAAAAATATAATCTTAATATTGACATCAAGGTAGGTGACCAGCTGGACATTTTGGTTGAAAACATGGGCAGAATCAATTACGGAGCCAATATCATTCATAATCTAAAAGGGATTATAAGTCCTGTGAAAATTAACGGTGTTGAGATTTCCGGAAATTGGGAAATGTTCCCGTTACCTTTTGATAAGTTTCCCAGCTACAATTACCAATTTAAAAATATTGCAGACCATTCACCGGTTATTCAGGAAGCAGAATTTAATCTTTACGAAACAGGAGATACATTTCTCGATATGAGAAAACTGGGAAAAGGAATTGTTTTTATTAATGGCAGGAATATAGGCAGATATTGGAGTAAGGTTGGTCCCCAGCAGACCTTATATATCCCGGGTGTCTGGCTAAAGAAAGGTAAGAACACCATTCAGGTTTTTGAGCAGATTTTTGAGGGAACCCGTTCCATTAACAGTATTGATCATCCTATTCTGGATCAGCTTGTGAAATAACAAGCAACATTTATTAATTAACGTCAGTTCAGGAGAGAAATTCTGATTTAATCAGGTTTGAAACAAGAAGGTTTTTATACTTAATTTCCTTAACCAGATCTCAGATTAATTATTTAAAATGAAATTGAATTTATAGTGAATAAATAACTAAATTTAATCAAAAATTAAAAATATAACCGCGAACTCAATCATTAAGATTACACAAAGGGGTAATTGTTTCCGATCTGTTTTCTGTTGAAATTTGCTTCAAACAAAAAAGACATGAGCATTTCTATAGTCATAGTGGAAGATGAGAAAAACTACAACAATGCGTTGAAGAAGATCATCAATTATCAGCATGATATGAAAGTAATTGCTCAGTTTTTTGATGGCAATGAAGCATTGAAAAATCTTCCCGGTCTTGCTCCCGATGTTGTAATGATGGATATCCAGCTGCAGGATATGCTGGGAATTGAAATTATCGGAAAGCTTAAAAAAGAAATGCCGGGAACCCAATTCATCATGTGTACCAGTTTTGAAGATGATGAGAAAATATTCAGTTCTTTAAAAGCCGGTGCTATGGGATATCTTGTGAAAGGAGAAAGTATGGACAAAATCCTATCTTCGATCCGGGATGTATATAACGGAGGTGCTCCGATGAGTTTTTCCATCGCCAGAAGAGTCCTGAGCCATTTTGAAAGAAAGCTTCCCGAAATTAAAAATTTTGGTGCACTTACTGCACGCGAAAAAGAGATCCTCGAACTTCTTTCCGAAGGGCTGCTATACAAAGAAATTGCCGATAAAAAATGTATCAGTATGGATACGGTGAAAAAACATGTAGGCAATATCTATAGAAAACTGCACGTCAGCAATAAAGTAGAAGCAGTTAATAAATTTAACCATTTTAAAAACTAAGAAATCATGGAGAACTTAAATGAAACCAACCAGACAGCTATTATTGAAACGATGTTGTACAACGGACCAATCGGAAATAAATTTGAACAACTGGTTGAAGGAGTAGAATTTACACCAATCAGTCGTATTATAGCAGAAAGTTTTATTGATAACGCAAAAAGAGGAACCTTATCTTTTTTGAAAGCTCAAAACGTGAATTTTAATCTCGGAGGCATTTATGAGATAAAATACTCGCTGCTGAAGGACATTTGTGAGGTTATGGAAGAAATTCAGGCCACTTATTTAACATTTACTTTTGTACAGATAGATCCCCGGGATCAGAGATTGCAGTGTAAACCATATTCTGAAAACAAAATGATGTATATGATTGCCTCTTTACAAACGCAGTCTAAAGAAACTATTGAAGAAAATAATTACCTGATCATTAATGTAAAACAGGATCTTTCGCTCGGGGATTTGAAAATTTCAGATGAAGACCTAAACGGTTTTAGGGAATCTTATCTTAAGAATGGTCACCTGCTTTTGACGGATTACCTAAAGAATAACAATACGCTTTATATAAGCTATCATATTGTTGATCTGCTGGATACTTTATCAAAGGATGTTTGTGAACAATTTATAATCAACCTTTGTGAGATCAGTGATGTGAAGAAAGTGATTTTTGAAAATAATCTCGGAGACAGACTTCTGCAGGACCAGTATAAAAAATTCTTTGAAAGCCGCGAAAAACAAATGACACTGGTTTTTGGTACAGACAAAGGGTATTACGATATGGGCTCATTATATCCATAGCATGCTGATTCAGATCCTGTATATTGCAGTACTCTTTGCAGCTACTGTAAAGTCTGTAGTTTTAGCTGGAAAAAAGGGCCTTTCCAGCCAAAACTTTCTGGCAGCTTTTTTAATAATTTCGCTGGGACTGGAGTTGTATGGGCATTATAAAATTTATATCAAAGAATTTGATTTTGCTTTTCTGTTCAACTACTACAGTATCTTTATGATTGTATTTTTTTACAGCTATTACAGTAAAATATTTCCGGGTAAATTAAAAACAGCCTCTTTGTGTATTGTTATTGCTATCCTTGTTTATATTTTGTTGTTCGTAAAATTTTATGAGGAAAATTATCAGAACGAGCTCGGCATCCTGGTTTGCCTTTACTTTATCATGAACACTCTGGTCTGGTTTTATTTCAGGCTTAAAAATTTTGATGAAATTAAAATAACACATGACCCTCATTTTTGGGTGTCATGTGGGCTGCTTTTTTGGAGCATCTTTTTTATTTTCCGGTCCATTCCGATGTTTTTTCTTAAAGATAACGATCCCGCTTTCCTGGAGGTTTTAAAGAATATGCAATATGGAGTGAATATTGTCATGTATGGAATGTTCTATATTGCCTTGACCCAATTTGACAAATCAACAAAATAGGAGATTACCATGAAACAGCTGCCGGATACAATCAGATTGACATACATTATTGCAGCGATTTTGTTAATTGCATTTGTGGTATTCATTGTTTTGATGGTAATTTTATATAATAAGAGACAGATTTTTTTCATACAGCAGCAAAGACTTAGAGATATGGAACATCAAAACGAGCTGCTGCAGAAAGAACTTGAAAAACAAAAATCAATAGAAAAAGAAAGGGAACGGATTTCCCATGATATGCATGACGATCTGGGAGCAGGCATCTCAGCAATAAAACTGCAGGCAGAATTTTTAAGACAGAGGGTCCGCAATGAGGAATTTCAGGCTGATATTGATGAGTTGCTGAAAACTTCTGAAGAAATGAACATTTCTATGAGGGAAATGCTCTGGAGTCTTAATTCAGGAAATGATACTCTGGGAGGTTTTATAGATTATGCCATCCTTTATACCGGTAGCTTTTTAAAAAAAACAACAATTCTGCTGCATTCAGAGTGTGAAGGTATTGCTGTCGAAACCCCTATCTCTACAGAATTGAGACGTAACCTTTTTCTGTGTTTAAAAGAAGCCGTCAATAATGTTTATAAGCATAGTGGTGCAGATTGTCTCAACCTTTCTTTTTTCCAGGAAAAAAATAATTTCATTATGAAAATAGCAGATAATGGAATCGGAATCTCGGAGAGCCGGCAGGAAGGTAACGGACTCAGGAATATGAGGCGAAGAATGACAGAACAAAAAGGTGAGTTCAGGTATTTGTCCGGAAGCCCCGGGACCTGCTTATTTTTTAAAATAACCGTGTAACTGATGGCCGGAAGAATGATACAGACTTTTATAATTACCCTTTTGTGTAATTGACAGGTGTATTTTTTTTGTGGAACTTTGAAGTGCAAAACCAAAACAATTAGCCATGGAACTTTATTCCAACTGTGATATATTACAGGGAGGAAAGCAATGACTCCCGGATATAGAGGAGTATTGTCATAAATCAGGTAGTCCCATTATCTATAAACAATATTTAAAACCGGAATCATGAAAAAATTAACATTAAACCTTACCGTATATGGCGGAATTTCTGTTTTAGGAATTATTTTTAAACTTTTTAAAAAAGGAATCGCCGATCCGGTAGTTGAGGAAACAAAAAGCGGATCTTTCTCTTATGATTTTGAATTAGAACCCGATACAGAATATGACCTTTACATCATTGGCTCAAATCCTATTTCTGAAAATAAGAGGACATTCATAAAACTTGATCACGATCACTTTACTTTTGATCCGACATCTGATAAAAATCCTGTCACTAAAACAGGAAAAGCATATCTGGTAACCTATTCATTTAATACGAATTAATATCATGAAAACACTGTTTTATAAACTTCTTATCTTAGTTTCTCTCCACAACCTGATTATGACGTCAGCCCAGGAAACCCAATTGAATACGCGGGCCATAAGCTCAGATGAAGTGTATAAGAGTATGCAGGAAATGAAATCAGGCAACTGGAAGGATGTAATGACTGATTTTATGCAGGCAGCAGTTAAAGATCTTACGGGTGATAAAAAATCCTTTCAGTATAAAGCGAGTATTTTTTCCATAAAATCAAAGGCGGACAGTACATTATTAACTGACTATAATTATACAAAAGAAACATTCAGCAGAAACTTTCAGGTAGCCATTGGACTGAATCTCGATAATGATTATAAATTCACAGGCTTTGAATACGGATTTGACTGGGCAATTATTAATAAAAGAGACCTGAGTGTTGCAAAGCCGGCCCAAAACCTGCAAAAAATGTTTCAGGATTCTAACCTGCTTCTTATTGAAAAATTACAACTTTACAAAGAAAAAATAAATGATAGCAAGGAGTTCCTAAGAGTAAAAAAAATAATTGATGATGCTCTGGATAAAGGAGAATACATTCCCCGTGAGAATTTACCGGAAGAATTTTTAAGTTTATTGCCGGATAGCTATAACGATACCTCTGTAAGATTTGAAAAGGAATTTAATGAAGAAATTGAAAAAATTAAAATGCGCCCGCTACTTACATTGGGATTTCGGAGTAACTTCCGGAAAGATGCTAAGTTTTTAGATGAGTTTAATGCAGATCTGGTCTACTTGCAAGGATTGAAATCAAAAAACAACAGTAAGCTGGAAATTGATTTTAGAAACCGGTTCAGCGCCAAAGATAGTATGACAACCTCCATAATTAAAAGAAAAGAATTTTCTTCTCAATTGGGTTTGAATATTTCCGTCCTTAAAAAAGGAAATAAATCTTTGATAGAGTTCAAACCTAATTTTGAATTTAAGAGGGTTATTTCAGGATTAATGGATGAAGAAAAAAATAATCAGTTTCTGGCCAACGCAGATCTGAGGCTGAGAGTTTTAAAAAATCTTTGGATTCCTCTGGTATTAAAGTATGATATTGAAAATAATAACCTTTTCGGGTTTTTGAATGTTAGTTTCAATTTTGAAGCAATAAAAAATGATTAGAATTCAACAAAAAACTCCTGGTATTAAATCTCCGGGAGTTTTTTGGATATCAGGTTCCAGAACCCAATATTCCGTATAATAGCCTTGAATAAATTGACAGATTTATCATAATATAAAGTAACTGTAATTTAACTTTGAATTGTTTCAAAAAGATACTTCCAAAATACCCTTAAAAGTTAAATTTTGATTAAATTTGTCTAAACTAAAAAAAATAAAAAATGAGTGCAATTTCTTACATAGAAGCAAGACAGATTTTAGATTCCAGGGGTAATCCTACCATTGAAGTAGATGTATTTACAGAAAACGGAGCAATGGGCCGTGCTGCTGTACCATCAGGGGCATCTACAGGAGAACATGAAGCCGTGGAATTACGTGACGGAGGTTCAGACTACCAGGGGAAAGGAGTCCTGAAAGCTGTTGAAAATGTAAAAGAAATAATTGCAGAAAATTTAGTTGGCCAGCCTGTTTTTGAACAAAACTATATCGATCAGATTATGATTGATCTTGACGGATCGGCAAACAAAGGAAATCTTGGTGCTAATGCAATTTTAGGAGTTTCCCTGGCGGTGGCTAAAGCAGCGGCGGCAGAATTAGGAATGCCTTTATACAAATATGTAGGTGGTGTGAATGCCAATACACTTCCTGTTCCGATGATGAATGTAATCAATGGAGGATCTCACTCTGATGCTCCTATTGCGTTCCAGGAATTTATGATTATGCCGGTAAAAGCAGATTCTTTCTCTCACGCTTTGAGAAAAGGAACTGAAATTTTCCACAATCTTAAATCAATCCTTAAATCAAGAGGACTTTCTACAGCAGTAGGAGATGAAGGTGGTTTCGCTCCGACGTTCAATGGAACTGAAGATGCCCTGGATACCTTATTGCAGGCTATTGAAAAAGCAGGTTATAAGCCTGGTGACGATATTATGTTGGCATTAGACTGTGCTTCTTCAGAATTCTATAAGGACGGTACGTATGATTACAGAAAATTTGAAGGAGATAAAGGAGCTCACAGAACAAGAGAAGAGCAGGTTTCTTACCTTGCTGAGCTTACCCAGAAATACCCGATCATCTCCATCGAAGACGGAATGCAGGAAAATGACTGGGAAGGTTGGAAAATGCTAACAGATAAAATCGGGGACAGAGTACAATTGGTAGGGGATGACCTGTTCGTAACCAATGTGGAAAGACTATCCAGAGGAGTGAAAGAAGGTATTGCCAATTCAATCCTTGTAAAAGTAAACCAGATCGGTTCCCTTTCTGAAACTATGGCCGCTGTACAAATGGCTCAGAATAACAAATTCACTTCAGTAATGTCTCACAGATCAGGGGAAACTGAAGATGCTACCATCGCAGATTTGGCAGTAGCAATGAACTGTGGGCAGATCAAAACAGGTTCTGCTTCAAGATCAGACAGAATGGCAAAATACAACCAGCTATTGAGAATTGAAGAAGCCTTAGGTGAAACTGCAATTTTCCCAGGATTAGAAGCATTTAAAATCAAAAGATAATCGAATTTATAAATAACGGCAAGCGATAATTTTTGTTTGCCGTATTTTATGGAAAGTAGTATATTTAAAAAAAAATAAATAAATGTCAGACAACAAAGTAATATTGAATTACGACGGTAATTCATATGAATATCCAATCGTGGATAGTACTATCGGAGACAGAGGGATTGATATTTCAAAATTAAGAGACCAGACAGGTTTAATCACTCTGGATTTAGGTTACAAAAATACAGGAGCTACCATTAGCGACATCACTTACTTAGACGGAGATAAAGGAGAATTATTCTACAGAGGTTATCCAATCGAACAGATTGCTGAAAAATCAAACTTCACAGAAGTAATGTATCTTTTATTACATGGAGAATTACCTACTCAGGATCAGTACACGTCTTTCGAAAACAATATCAAAAAATATAACTTTATTGCAGACGAGATGAAAAAAATCATCGATGTTTTCCCTCGTTCTGCTCACCCTATGGGAGTTTTATCTTCTTTAACTTCTGCATTGACTGCCTTCAACCCGAAAGCCGTTAACGTAAACTCTAAAGAGGAAATGGATCATGCTGCTGAGCTAATGATCGCTAAGTTCTCTCACCTTTGTGCCTGGACTTACAGAAAAACTCAAGGTTTACCATTAAACCACGGAGACAACAACCTAAACTACGTAGAAAACTTCTACAAAATGGCATTCAGATTGCCAAATGCCGATTTCGAAATCGATCCGGTAGTTGTAGATGCATTGGATAAATTATTAATCCTTCACGCTGACCACGAACAAAACTGTTCTACTTCTACAGTAAGAATGGTAGGTTCTGCTCATACCGGTCTTTTCGCTTCTATCTCTGCAGGGGTGTCTGCACTTTGGGGACCTCTTCACGGTGGAGCTAACCAGGCGGTAATCGAAATGCTTGAGCTTATCGAAAAAGATGGTGGTGACGTAGCTAAATATGTAGCTAAAGCTAAAGATAAAAACGATAGCTTCCGTCTAATGGGATTCGGACACAGAGTATACAAAAACTTCGACCCGAGAGCAAAAATCATCAAGAAAGCTGCTGACGATATCCTTAAAGCTTTAGGAATCCAGGATAAAGCTCTTGATATTGCAATGCAGTTGGAAAGAGTAGCCCTTGAAGATGAGTACTTCGTAGAAAGAAAACTATACCCGAACGTAGATTTCTATTCAGGAATTATCTACAGAGCGCTAGGAATTCCTACAGAAATGTTTACCGTAATGTTCGCATTAGGAAGATTACCAGGATGGATCTCTCAATGGAAAGAAATGAGATTAAAAGGAGACCCGATCGGAAGACCAAGACAGGTTTACCAGGGTGCTCAGCAAAGAAACTACATCGATATTGCAAGCAGATAATATTTGCTTTTACCATATCAGAATCCCAAAGCTTGCTTTGGGATTTTTTGTTGCTTTAATACTCCAATGGAACGTTCATTTTAAAATATTTATTCAATAGGCTTTAGCCCCAAGCGTACAACGGGAATAAAATTTTCAGTAAATAAAAGGTATCTTGTTGAAATTGAATTCAATAAAATTACTAAATTTACTCTTGCAGAATATAAGGTTTTGGCTGAAGCCCGACAGATGATCTTTATTGATTAACGGACTAAAGTTCGTTTCTATTTAAATTGTCAATTATAGGAATTAGTAAAGGTTGTTTAATAAATAGCTGGTTCATTATGACTTTCGGACAACAGATGTTATTTTTTTTCAGTGCAGTGGGAGCTTTCAATGGGCTTTTGCTGGGGATTTATCTGCTGTTTATCAAAAAACTAAGGTACCTGCCGGATTTTTTTCTGGGGCTTCTTCTGTTAATGTTGAGTATCAAGGTCGGAATCTCGGTTTGCTTTTATTTTTATCCTGACTGGCCGGGGATCATCGGACATCTGGGATTATCAGCATTGTTTTTTACAGGACCGGCTCTGTTTTATTACATTAAAGCTTCTTTTCAGCAGGAAGAATTTGATTTGAAAAACTGTCGGAAAATATTCGGAATATTAACGCTTGTATTAGGGGCTGTAGGATTATTGTATTTGTTTTTCCCCATTATCTGGAACCATTATTATGGAACCTTTATCTATACAGTCTGGTCAATATTTATAGTCTTGGCGGTGTATCAGTTTTATGTTTTTTCAAAACAGAATACTAAAAGCTCACATCCGTTTGTTTTCCCTGTTGTATTCAGCAATGTAATTATTTTTCTAACTTATCAGTTAATTTCTACAGGCTGGGTACAGATTTATTGTGCAGGCGGAAGCCTGGTGTTTACATTCGTATTATATGCTAATTTCCTCATTTTATTTGATAATAAATATCAGCGGATATCAGCTAAAGAGCCCAATAAATATTCCAATAAAAAAATTCCGGGGGAAAAGGCCGGTAATTTTGCTTCAAAACTGGAACAATTGATGGATTCAGAAGAATTGTATAAAAATCCTAATCTTAAGCTAAGTGATCTTGCTGCCAGAATGAATATACCGGCACATCAGCTTTCCCAATTGCTGAATGATAACCTGGGAAAAAGTTTTTCCACTTATATCAATGAATACAGAATCAGTGAAGCCTGTGAAAAAATAGAAAATGGTTCTTATCTGAAAATTGAAGAAATAGGATATGAGGTAGGATTTAATTCCAAATCAACTTTCTTTTCAACATTTAAAAAAATTAAAAATACAACCCCGCTTTTGTATAAACAAACACAAACCCCTTCTGAGCCGAGACTTCAGGGTTCAAATTTATAATTCCGTACTGCGGAATTTAGAATTCAAAACCTTATTTTTTCATCAAGCCGTTACTTTTGATTTCATAAAATATAAAATTTATGATGTTCAAATTATGGCTGTTCCTGCTGCTTTTATTTCTTTCTCTTTTTGGCAAAGCGCAGGAGATTGCAAAAGGAAAAATATCAGATTCCCTGAAAGAAGAATCTTCAACAACAAGTATCTCAGAAGTCGTTCTTCGGGCCGCTCCCCGGAATCTGAAACTGAATGACGGAAATATCGTAATGTCTGTTGCCGGTAACAAGAATTTTAAAACTTCTACCAATCTTCTCGAAGTTTTGAGGAAAACACCTGGCGTAACTATAGATCAGGAGGAAGGAATCTTCATCGGCGGCAGGATAGCACCGGCAATTTTTATTGATGGAAAAGCAGTGGTAATGAGTAGCCAGGAACTGCAGGGCTATTTGCGGTCACTGTCTCCGGAAATGGTAGAATCTGTAGAAATCAATACTAACCCGTCTTCCCGTTATGATGCAGAATTTAAAGGAATCATTGATATAAAACTGAAAAAAAATATGAACCTTGGCTGGAAGGGTAACTATAATGGAAATATGTATATCAATAAGTTCACTTACAGGGAAAATTCCTTAAACCTGTCATATAATACTGAGAAAGTCGCTTATCATTTTCTGACAGGCTATAACAACGGAATTTATACTTACCGTTATAATGCTTTGCAGAATCTTGCCAATACCAATATCATGAGGACCCGTATGTATCAGATTGATGATGGAGCTGTATACAATATTCAGGCAGGCATGGATTTCAGACTGAATGAAAAAAACAGGTTAGGAATTAATATAAGAAGAAATCTGCGGGAAAGTCACCGGACACGGTCAGGAACCTTATACATTACTGGGAAAAACGAGTCTGAGGTGGTTCTTAATAGCGAGAACGATAATCCTACAGATTATTCACAGGGAAATTATGGTATAACAGCGGATTATACTTTTCAGAACAAGGATTTTAAGCTTAACTTTCTGGGAAATTATCTTGCTGTAAAAAATAAACAGCAGGATGACTTTATTAACAGGGATAAGCCCACATCTGACCTCTTATCATACTGGAAGTCCGATCTTTTGAATAAAATTAATATCCAGACTGTTCAGGCAGATGCTTCCTACAAGGCCGGAAATGCTGATTTTGAAGCAGGAGTTAAATACAGCCATTCTGATACGAACAACAATATCAGATACGATACATTATCTACCGGCAATCAGTTTGTATTTGATCCTACAAGGAGTAATATATTCAGATACAAGGAAAAAATACTGGCAGGATACATTGCCTACAAGCAAAAATTTGGTCAGCTACAGATTAATGCCGGACTAAGATTTGAAAACACGCAAAGTATTTCCAACGCAGTGACCGTTGACTCCGTTGTTTCAAGAAATTACCTCGAATGGCTGCCTTCTTTCAGTGCCAGTTACTCATTCAATTCATCCCATGAACTGTCTTTTTCCTATAGCAGAAAAATAACAAGACCTGTTTTTTCACAGCTGAATCCGTTCAGGTTCTATTTCAGCCCATTGAATTATTGGATCGGAAATCCCTACCTGCAGCCATCCTTCACCAGCCAGATTAAAGCGACCTACCGGCATAAAAACTGGGTTATAAGTTTCACGATTGGAAAAGAAAAAGATGTAATGACCCGTTATCCGCTGTATAATCCAGTGACCAATGTACTGGAATATTTGGGGACCAATCTCCCTTACCGGAACTTTGCTATCATGGAGACGAGCTTTCCTGTGAAGATTGCAAAATGGTGGAATATTACAGGACAGGTTACGGGATATTATAACTATGAATTCAGGCCGTATCTGGATGAAGTTTTTGCTTTAGATACTTATAACTATGAAATCAGAATCAATCAGGTTTTTTCGCTTCCCAAGGGGTATACCATTAATTTATTTGGGAATTACGAATCAAAATCAGGAAACAGTCTTTATCGTATTAAGCCACGTTATTCAATTGACTTGTCAGTACATAAATCCTGGTTTAATAATACGTTACATACAAAAATTGGTTATAATAATATTTTCGACTCCTATGATCAACGGCTGGAATTCAGGCATAAACAAATTATGGACAATCAGTTTACACATTGGTGGGATAGCAGCCGCGTATTTTTTTCGCTGAGCTATAATTTCGGAGATTCAAAATATCAGACTAAAGAAATCCAGAAGACGGACGAAGAAAATAGGACAAGATAAAGAAAACCTGCTTTTTAGGCAGGTTCTTCTTTTTATGGACATGCACAGTTACCACATGTCCAGATGCTGCAGCTGCCATCATCATTCCATTCACAGCAGTACCTTGGTTTGGTGATACCTGCTCCTCCAATAATAGATTTCTGTTCATCTCTTCCTAACTTTTGTGCATTTTTAGCACTGATTTACTCTTGTTCATGATTTTGTTGTTTGATGTTAATAGTAAAGTTTTAATGGGTATAATTCCGCGAAAATTATATCACTAAAGTATGAAATTAAATTGTAAAAATATCTGTTTTATTATGTTTATGTAGATGAAATATAGTAGGTTGTAGATGTTTTTGTATACTGTTTACTACAGTTTGTTTAATAGAAGGAGATTTTTGCTGAAGAATGTGTTTTGGAGCGGCTAAAATTCATACATAAAATAATCCAAAAGTTTTATAGGTAGAGACCTTTACTTATATTTGTAGTATTGCATAAATCTTTATGAGACTAAACATTAAAAACGAAACAGGAAGGCTAAAGTCAGTAGTTTTGGGCCAGCCTAATTCTTTGGGGCCGGTTCCCACGCTGGAGGAAAGTTATGACGCCAAGTCATATTACTCAATCGAGCACAACATTTATCCTAAAGAAGAGGATATTATCAATGAAATGAACGCTTTTGAAGCGGTTTTAAAAAAGTATGACGTGGAAGTACTGCGTCCAAGCATTATAGAGGACTATAATCAGGTTTTTTCAAGAGATGTAGCCTTTGTAATTGATGATAAAATGATCATTTCCAATGTGATTGCAGACAGGGCTGATGAGCAGGAAGCCTATAAAAACGTCTTCGAAAAAGTAGCCTGGAGGAAAATAATCAACCTTCCGGAAACTGCGCATATTGAAGGAGGGGATGTGATTGTATGGAATGATTTCCTTTTTATCGGAACCTGCTTTAGTGAAGATTACAGAAACTATAAAACGGCAAGAACCAATGAGTATGCTATCGAAATATTAAAAGAATATTTTCCGAAGAAAAGAATCATTGACCTGGAGCTGAAAAAGAATGATAAAGTTCCGCTTGAGGGCATTCTTCATTTAGACTGTACTTTTAATCCCGTAGGAGAAGACAAGTGTATTATTTATAAAAATGGATTTGTAGACGAAAGCGACTACCGTCTGATTATCGATATTTTCGGAGAAGAAAACTGCTTCCATATTAATGATGAAGAGATGTTTGAGATGTTCCCGAATATTTTTTCCATTTCGCCAGAAGTCGTTGTGTCTGACAAAACATTCACGAGAATGAATAATCATCTGAGAAACGAATGGGGAATGACCGTAGAAGAAATTCCTTACCGGGAAATCTCTAAAATGGGCGGTTTGTTGAGATGCTCCACAATGCCGCTTGTGAGAGAGTAATGGTGTGGGAGAGTTTAAGGGGTGAGAGTCGGAGTGTTGACGTGTATTAGAAACAGCTCAACTGATTTACGAACTTTCAAAATCCTTTCCGAAAGAAGAACTTACTCTCTTACAGACCAGATTCAGAGGGAAAGGCATGAGAACCAGATATGGCTTCAGTTTGCTTTTATCTGTAATTATATGAATGAAGAGCAATATGAAAATTTGCACAAAGAATATAACCAAATAATAGGAATGTTAGTTAATATGATGAGTCAGTCAGAAAAATGGTGTTCATTTTCTCCAGGCAATAAAGAAGAGAAAAATCCATAAACGATAGCAAAAACTCTCATACTCTAACATCCTCAAAATTATTAAATAATGCAAACAACAGATACCGTATTAATGATAGAACCGATAGCATTCGGTTACAATGCAGAAACTGCAAAAAATAATTACTTTCAGGTTGAACAGACAGGTTCCGATATCCAGTCGAAAGCCTTGGCAGAGTTCAATACCTTTGTTGGGAAACTGAGAGAAAAAGGCATCAATGTTATCACGATAAAAGATACATTGGATCCACATACGCCGGATTCGATTTTCCCGAATAACTGGGTGAGCTTCCATAAGGATGGGAAAGTGGTTTTATACCCGATGTTCGCGTCGAACAGAAGAGTAGAAAGAAGAGAAGATATTATTGAAAGTATCGAGAAGCAAGGATTTGAAGTTGCTGAAATTGACGACTGGTCATTTTCTGAAACTCAGGGACATTTCCTGGAAGGAACGGGAAGTATGATTTTCGATCACGATAATAAAATTGCTTACGGCTCCGTTTCTTTGAGACTGGATGAAAAACTGTTCAGAGAATTCTGTACAAAATACGGGTTTACTCCTGTTGTTTTCCATTCTTTTCAGACGGTAGGAACAGAAAGGCTTCCAATCTACCACACCAATGTAATGATGTGTGTAGCAGACAGGTTTGTGGTAATCTGCCTTGATTGTATCGATGATGAGCTGGAAAGGGAAAAGGTAGTAGAAACTATCAAAGGTTCCGGAAAAGAAATCATCGAAATTTCAGAAGAACAAATGCAGCAGTTTGCAGGAAACATGCTTCAGGTTCAAAATAAAGAAGGTAAAAAGTTTTTGGTGATGAGCCAGACCGCTTATCAGTCATTGACTCCGGAACAGGTAGCCGCTATTGAAAAATACTGCGAAATTATTTACTCAGACCTGAATACCATTGAAGTAAATGGTGGAGGAAGCGCAAGATGTATGCTTGCCGAGGTCTTTCTTCCAAAAAAATAATTGAAATATTCTTAAGTAAACTATATCTTCTGATTCTGGAAACAGGGTCGGAAGTTTTTTTTAAAAGAATGGACTATCAAGGCCACATTTCATGGCTTCAGATATAAAGTAAGAAACCCGAAAAGTTGTTAACTTTGCCCTGAATGTAAAAAATCTAAAAATGAGACAATACTTTTTATTATTAGCAATTTTCCTTGGAATGGTTGTAGGAGCTCAGCAAAAAACCTTCTGTAATCCTATCAACATAGATTATGGATATACTCCTTTTGAAGCCTTTTCAAAACAAGGAAAGCACCGTGCCACGGCAGATCCGGTGATTGTTAATTTTAAGAATAAATTGTTTCTTTTTTCTACCAATCAGGAAGGATACTGGTATAGTGATGATATGCTGGACTGGAAGTTTGTTAAAAGGAAATTTCTCAGGGATAACAAATACATTCACGACCTTAACGCTCCGGCAGTGTGGGCAATGAAAGACACCCTGTATGTATATGGCTCTACCTGGGAACAGGATTTTCCGATCTGGAAAAGTACCAACCCTACTAAAGATGACTGGAAAATTGCCGTGGATACTTTAAAAGTCGGTGCATGGGATCCGGCATTCCATTATGATGAAGATAAAAATAAGCTGTATTTGTATTGGGGTTCCAGTAATGAATGGCCTTTATTGGGAACAGAAGTTAAGGTTAAAAATCTTCAGTCCGAAGGTTTCGTAAAGCCGATCATTAAGCTGAAATCGGAAGACCATGGCTGGGAAAGATTCGGGGAATACAATGATAATGTTTTCCTTCAGCCTTTTGTAGAAGGAGCGTGGATGACAAAGCATAACGGGAAATATTATATGCAGTACGGAGCACCGGCCACAGAATTCAGCGGATATTCAGACGGAGTATATGTAAGTAAAAATCCACTGGAAGGTTTCGAATACCAGCAGCACAATCCATTTTCATATAAGCCGGGAGGTTTTGCAAGGGGAGCAGGGCATGGTGCTACCTTTGAAGATAATTACAAAAACTGGTGGCATGTTTCAACTATTTTTATTTCCACCAAAAATAATTTTGAAAGAAGGCTGGGAATCTGGCCCGCAGGTTTTGATAAAGATGATGTGATGTACTGTAATACGGCCTATGGTGATTATCCTACTTATCTTCCGCAATATGCACGGGGAAAGGATTTTACCAAAGGACTTTTTGCCGGATGGATGTTGCTGAACTATAACAAGCCTGTCCAGGTTTCCTCTACCCTAGGAAGTTATCAGCCCAATTTTGCGGTAGATGAAGATATTAAAACGTATTGGAGCGCCAAAACAGGAAATGCAGGAGAATGGTTTCAGACAGATCTCGGTGAAATTTCTACCATCAACGCAATACAAATCAATTATGCAGATCAGGATGCAGAATTTATGGGTAAAACCTTAGGAAAAATGCATCAGTATAAAATCTACGGATCCAATGACGGAAAGAAATGGAGTGTCATTGTTGATAAAAGCAAAAATACTAAAGATGTTCCCCACGATTATGTTGAATTAGAGAAGCCGGCAACGGCAAGATTCCTTAAAATGGAAAATCTGAAAATGCCTACCGGGAAATTTGCTCTGAGTGGTTTCCGGGTATTTGGAAAAGGGGCAGGTGAGAAGCCTGAAAAAGTAAAAGGGTTTGTTCCTCTGAGAGCAGATCCTAAGAAATATGGTGAAAGAAGAAGCATCTGGATGAAATGGCAACAGAATCCTGAAGCAGACGGCTATGTAATTTATTGGGGTAAATCTCCTGATAAAATGTACGGAAGCATTATGGTCTATGGTAAAAATGAATATTTCTTTACCGGTGCAGACAGGACGGATGCCTATTATTTTCAGATTGAAGCCTTCAGTAGCAATGGTATTTCAGACAGAACGGAAATTGTAAAATCTGAATAAATAAAAAAATAATTAAAGACAAGTTTTGAATTATCAAAGCTTGTCTTTAATTTGAACTAATTCTAAGGAATTACATTGAAAGTTAAATTACTATTAAACCTTCAATTGGAAAAGATTGATGCTGATATTCTGGTAATGTGCGGGTAGCCCTTGAGTATTAGCAGGTGTTTTAACGCCCAGGTAAGTGAATCCGCAGTTGACATAATAATTAACCAGCTTAGGGTTTAAACCAACAGTATCCATTCTTACATATTGCTTATTATTTTGCTCTGCAAATGATTTTGCCCATATAGCAATTTGCTCAACAAATTTTTGTCCTCTGAAGCTTGGATGAGTTGCAATCCTGTGAATGTAAAGGGATGGATCCGAATTTTGTTCTTCCCAAATTTGAGGATCTTCAAAAGCTATACTCCATATACAGGCTATTTTACCTTCTATCGTGAATTTGTATAAGCGGTTTTCCTTTATTTCGGTTTCTATCATATTATAACCGAATTCCGGCCATTGAATATTTGATTTTACTTTTTTAAAATCAGATGCTTGTTTGTACAGGCTGAAAATTTCATCAATATCCTGTAAGGTGTTGGTTGTGATCATTGGTATTTTTTAATTATTTATATCAAAAATAATTAAATATTCACTTAATAGTGAAAATAATTATATGATATAAATATTAAATTATATGGGCACAATTATTCATAATAATGTAATATACTGCAATAATATATTATCATAATGCCTTATTTATCATGTATTTGTATGTTTAAATAAGCTATGTGAGAATAAAATTATAAACACATTACCAATAAAAATGTTAATCATTACTATTCATAAAAATTAAAAAATCCGATGAAGATCACCGGATTATACAAAATAATTTGATTGATATGAAGAAAGATAACTTTTATCTTGTTCTGCTTTTAATAGAATCGGAAGCTCCTTCAATGTCTCTTACTTTTTTCACTTTCTGATTTCCAAAATTATAGGTAAGGCTTACGGTTAAACTTCTTGGATATTGATTTTGATGAATATAGTTGTAGTTCCCGTTCGATTGATAATCTTCAATTTTAACAATATTGGTTCTTAAAATATCGTTTACATTCACTGCAAAGGTCCATTCATTCCATGTTTTTTTGATGCTGAGGTCCAGGCTCATCAGGCTTTTCAATGTACCCAGCTCAATCTGTTGCTTGTCTACAAAGAAATAATTGATCCCCAGGAACCATGTTTTCTTTTTATCCAGCCGGATGGTGTTATTAGTCTGGATAATAAGACTGGTAGAATTGTTTTTATTGGTATACACGATTAACTCTCCCTGTTTATTTTTGAATCTGTCTCCTGTAGTAGGATCGGTGTCAAGGCTTCCATCATTAATGTTGTGCTGAACCCCAATATTGAAATTTGTAGTCCAGTATTGTTTGAAGAAAGATTTCTGAATGCCTAACATTGCAGACATTTCCTGTTTATCCCCAAAATTTGTTCTGATATACCTTAATACCGGATTTTCTCCTACGCTTCCATCGGGAGCTACAGGATAGCCTTGCAATGGTACCTGGGTAATAGCATCCTTAAAATAAGAATGATTTAAAATCAGGAAATATGAATTTTTATACATATAGGTAAGTTCCTGGTTATAGGTAGAAGAGGCCTTTACAAAAGGGTTATTCTGTGTATAATTATAATCTGTCAGAATATTTTTTACCGGATTGATTTCCCAGAAGCTTGGTCTTCTCATTCTGCTTGAAAACGAGTATGAGATGTTATTTTTATCATTGATGGCATAATTAAAACTTAGATACGGAAGAAGATTATTATAATTTCTTTCAATTCTTCTGAGATCCGCTGTAGGCGCATTGTCGGATGTGCCTAAACTGTTGGTGATTTCATATCTTGCCCCGATTTTTCCAGAGAATTTATCGGAAAACTTTTTTTCAGCTGTTACATAAAAGCCATAAATGTTTTCATCATAAATAAAATGATTCGGTTTTGAATCCGGATCTTTTGCCGGATCAAAAAAATAAGTAATGTTTTTAGAATCGTTGTCTGTTTTGGTTTTGTTATAATTTCCTCCTACTGAAATGGTGAGATCATTTTTGAATTTCTGGATGTAATCTACCATTCCCGAAAAGTTGTTAATGATCTGGGGCAAATCCTGAAATACCTGCGTCGTCATGTTTCCCAGCCCTCTGTTGATATTGGAGGCGTAAGTCCTGTTATCAGTAAACTGAAATCTCTTATAGTTCAGGTAGGCTGCATTTACATTTATTTTACTGCCCAGGGAATCTGTTTTTAATTCATAATTTAAATTGACAGAATTATTGTAAGATCTTGCATCCTCCTTATTTTTCGACCAGGTATATATTGTGTTCTCCCCGCTTTTGACAGTATTGAACAAGCTTACCGTAGAATTATAACTTTTGTTGGCCCACGTGTTCCAGGAGAGGGCAATATTGCTCTTATCAGTAAGTTGATAATCAATATTCAGATAGCCCCCGATATTCTTGTTCGGATCATCAATATCTCCGGTAGATTCATTTGAGGTAGTGGCGGTACCGTTTCTTAAAGTATAGGTCTGGGCTTGTATATTTTCGCCCCCGTTGAGGTTGGCACTGATTCCCAGTTTATCCTTTCTGTAATTGGCAGAAAAGCTGGCCTGGCTTCCGTTGTATTTACTTTGTGTATTGGAGAATCTCATATTCCCGTTCAGCCCGTCACTCATTTTTTTCTTTAAAACAATATTGATGATTCCATCAGATGATTCTACCTGATATTCACTTCCCGGAACGGTGATTACCTCAATTTTCTGAATGTTTTCCGCAGGTGTATTTTTTAGAAACTGAACCAATGATTCGGCATCCATATTCGTTTTTCTTCCGTTGATATAGATTAAAGCATTGTTTTTTCCTGCAATTTTCAATGTCTTATCATCAGTTGAGGACAACAGTGGAGTTTGCTTCAGAAGATCAAAGGTTGTGTTTCCTTTAGCAACAGGGGATGCGGCAACATCATATACAAAACGGTCGCTTTGTTTTTTAAAGACCTGTTTCGTCAGGGTGATACCTTCTATACTTTTTGTTTTTGCCGTATCGGATTTCTTTTCCTGGGCAAAAGCACAGGTTCCGGAGAGAATAACTATGGCAAAGAGAATACGTTTCATGTTTTTGTTTTTAGAGTGGTGAATAAATGATATAATTAGGTTCTTGATTTTACAGCATCATTAGCAGACTTCATTTCCCGTGCTTTTTTCAGTTTCTGATTTCCGAAATTGTAGGTAACTCCTATATTCAGCAACCTTGGATAATAGAAGTTCGTTATATTATTATAGCTTCCGTTGGGTTGTACTCCCTGAACCCGGTAATAACTTTGATTAAATAAGTCGTTTACTTCCGCTACAATAGTCCAGTCGCCTATAATTTTTTTAAGGCTGATATCAAAACTTTGCCGTACTCCTATTGTACCGGCTTCCATTGCAGTTTTACTGGCAAAGAAATAATTAACCCCTAGAAACCAGTCTTTTTTGGAAGAAAGCCGGATCACATTATTAATGGTAGCAGACATATTATAGTTTTTAACATCAATAATGTAAGGCTCGATAATTTCGGTTTCTCCAGGAACCGGTATAGACGTAGGGTCTTCCAGTACTGCACCCTTGAAAGCAATATAACCCAGGTTGACAGAGTAATTGGTGGTCCAGATATCTTTGAACCAGGATTTGTTCATCCCAAGAGTTAAACCAAGTTCTCTGCTCTTTCCATAATTGGTTCTTATATATCTCAGAAACTTTGTTGTTGACATAATCTGATTGCCACTGCCATCATATATGATATTGCCGTCAGCATCTTTTTTAGGAGCAGTTACCGTTCCCTGTAACGGAATCAGATCCGTAGCCATGGCATCCTCTACCATCGTGAAGCTGAGGTTGGCATAGAATGCATTATTATACATATAATTGAGCTCCTGATTGTAATACTTGGCAGCCAGAATGAATGGATTGTTCTGAGTATAATTAGTAGGAGTGAAGTAAGTTCTTGAAGGATTTAACTCCCAGAATCTGGGTCTTCTGATCCTGCTGGAAAAAGTATAGCTGAGATTATGATTGGCATTGATGGCATAATTCAAATTCAGGGAAGGCAATAGATTATTATAATTTCTTTCAAACCCGGTTTTTTCTACAATATCTCCGGTGCTTCGGGTCATTTCGTAACGTGCTCCTATTTTTCCGGTAAGCTTCTCTGTTAGTTTTCTTTCATAATTAAGATAAATACCTAAGATGTTTTCCTTATAAATAAAGTGGTTGGTTTGATTGGGATCAATGATAAAATCTCCGTTAATAAGCTTATCCTGCTGGGTGTCATTATCCGTTTCGGTGTGGTTGTAGCTTACTCCGGTCAGCCAAGTTGCCCCATTAGCCGTCTTTTTCATATAATCTATATTGCCGGCGTAGTTATTGATGATCTGTGGTACCGATTGATGTAGTGCAGAATATTTATTATTGGGATCACTATTCAAAGGAAAACTTTCATTAAGGCTTACTTTATCCCTGTTATACCAGAAATAAGAGACATTGGAAGTAAGCTTACTGCCTATAGAATCTGTTTTGAGTTCATAGTTTAAATTAAAAGAATGATATCGTGTCTGAGCATCTTCGTTATTCACAGTCCTGTTGGCTAATACTCCATTTTGCCAGTTGGTAATGTCCAGCACTGAGTTGAAACTCTTGTTATACCGCATGTTGTAAGAAAATCCTAAGCTCTGCTTCCTGTTAATTTCATAATCAATATTAAAGCCTCCTGTGAAGTTTTTATTAGGATCATCATTATACCCGTAAGACTCATTTCTGAAGGTTGGATCTCCATTGGATAACGTGTATTTCTGACGGTCTGTCCAGCTTCCCATTCTGAAATTAGAATTCCCGGACCATTTGCCCTGCCTGAAGTTGAAAGAACCTCCAGCTGATGGATTATTATAATAAGCCTGCTCATTCTGCATTTTCATTGTCCCATTGTACCCGTTATTCCTGTTCTTTTTCATGACTATATTAATAACCCCTTCTTTAGACTCCACCTGGAATTCACTTCCCGGAACAGTAATCACTTCAATTTTTTGTATATCCTCTGACGGGGTAGACTTCAGCATTTCAATTAATGCTTCAGAATCCATATTGGTTTTTTTATTATTGATATAAATGACAGCGTCAGACTTTCCTAGAATTTTTAATGTTTTCCCATCTATACTGGAAATCATAGGAGTCTGTTTCAAAAGATTGAATGTATTAGTGCCTTTAGCGATAGGTGAGGAAGCCACATCATAAACCAACCGGTCCCCTTCTTTTTTGAAAACCTGTTTTCTGATAGTAACAGCTTCGATCGTGTTCACTTTCAAACTGTCTTTCTTTTGCTGGGCTGCAGCAAATCCACTGAAAAATAAAGCGGCAATAAGAAGTTGAGTTTTCATGATTATTATTTTTTAATTTTTAATAGCTTGTATGGATAGTTATTTAACATAGCAAAGATATATAATAAATTTAGTATTATGCAATACAAAGTACTTAAAAATGATTATTTAAAATTTTAACTATTTGATTTTCAGTATGTAAAATTTTAACTAAAAAAATAAGTAGCTTAACTTTCTACATAATAAGACACCTGTAACAATAATTTTGTTACATAAAAATTGACGTTTTTTTAAAAAAAGAAATTATTCTCTGTCGAATCGGGCTAATTTTTTATCAACCCAAACAGTGGCAAAAGGGAAAAATGCAGCCAGTAAAGCGAATACAAAATCTTCATCATCCCAATTAAAGATTTTTCTTACAGGAAGGCAAAATAATAAATAGAGCGTAAAAAATAAACCGTGGATATTACCAACGATTATAATAAAAATAGTAGGCAGAATACCTTCATCATCATATCTCTTCCAGATCATGGCAATTCCGTAAAGAAGAAAACAGGTAATTGCTTCAGCAAGGCAAATTTGCTTAAACCATTTAATGATTTTTTCCTGGGGATACTTTGAGAAAAATTTATTAATGAAGTCCATTCTATATTGATAAGTTGAATAGTAGAAGTGAAGAGTCTTTCTCTAACTTCCGGCTTCTGATTTCTTATTGCCAAAATTACTTATAAAAACTGCTTCCATCCAAATATTCAAAAACTTCAGGAGGAAGCATGGGCCTTACATTTTTTCCATCCCTGATCATATTGCGGATTTCCGTAGCAGAAAGCTCTATGACAGGGGCTTTTATCAGAGATATATTTTCATGCTGCAAATATTCAGAGTCCTTTTTCTCACCTACAAAAACCCTGGGATACACTATAATATGATGATTTTTGATCAGGATGTCAGAATTTTTCCATTTATGCAGGCTTTCCAGATTATCTTCTCCCATAATAAGGCTGAAAGAATATTCGGGATATTTTTCATGAAGATAAGTGAGAGTATCAATTGTATAACTAGGTTTTGGGAGTGAAAATTCTACATTGGAAGCCCTCATATTAGGATAGTTTTTTACAGCAAGCTGTACCATGTCTAATCTGTTGTGGTCTTTTAATAAAGACTTTTTATCTTTAAAAGGATTTTGAGGGCTTACCACAAACCACAATTCATCCATATCAGAATTTTCCAATATATAATTGGCTAAAATAAGATGTCCGATATGAATAGGATTGAATGATCCGAAAAATAAACCTATTTTTTTCATTGTTTAAGGAGTAGATGGCAGGCAGCGGAAAGCAGTTGCTAATCTCTGAACTTTACATCTTTAATATTAAGATAATGGGTGACATTGCCTTTCCAATGGTTTTCTTCCAAAGTGAAAGCAAGATCAAAATTCTTGTTTTTAAAATCTTCGGCAAAAGGGCCCAGCTTAAAACCTACACATTCAATATTCCTTCCTGTAGATTCCTGTTTAATATAAAACTTAAGGTGATTATTGTCTTTTCCCATGGTTTTCACATAGCCTGAAAGCTTTTGATTCGTCAGGGTAAAGATAGGTTTCATATTGTGAGGTCCAAAAGGAGCTAATTTTCTATGGAAGTTAATAAACTCTCTGTTGATGTCATCAATCCGGATTTCAGAATCAATTGTGATAGAAGGTTCTTTCTGATGTTCCTGAATTTTTTCAGAAACAATTCTCTCAAACTTTTCTTTAAATGCATCAAATTTATCTTTTTCCATGGATAGCCCGGCAGCTGCGTGGTGCCCTCCGAATTTCAGAAAGTATTCTGAACACATATCCAGTGCTTCATGTACATCAAAATCAGAAACAGACCTTGCTGATGCTACCATTTCTCCGTTATTTCCATCTGTAAATACCAGGGTGGGTTTATAATAAGTTTCGATAAGTCTTGAAGCAACGATACCGATAACTCCTTTATTCCATTCAGGATGGTAAACAATGGTTGTATGTTTTGTTTCCTGCTGTGATTCAATAATCTGATTCAGGGCAGAAAGGGTAGAATTCATGTCCAGTTCACGCCTTTCATCGTTGAGGTTCATGATATCATTTACGATCTGATTGGCATGTTTTAGGTTATCAGAAACCATTAGCTCAACGGCTGCTTTACCATGTGAAATTCTTCCGGCAGCATTGATTTTAGGAGCAATTTCAAAAACAATATTTGAAATTTCAAAATGAGAGAGTTTGTCTTCCGGGATTAATAGCCTTAATCCCATATTTCTTGTTTTCCGGAGGATTTTTAGACCCATTTTGGCCAGTACCCTGTTTTCCCCGGTCATCGATACGATGTCGGCAGCAATGGAAATGGCTAAAAGGTCCGTTAATTCAAATAATTCCGCTTCAGGAATTTTATAAATGGTATTTAATCCCTGGCATAGCTTGAAGCCTACACCACAACCGGAAAGTTCTTTAAAAGGATATCTGCAGTCGCTTCGTTTGGGATCCAGAACCGCTGCGGCATTGGGAATTTCCTCACCCGGAAGGTGATGATCGCAGATGATAAAATCTATTCCCAGACTGGCGGCATAATTGATCATATCAATTGCCTTGATTCCACAATCCAGAGCGATAATCAAAGAAAAACCGTTCTCCTTGGCGAAATCAATTCCCTCGGTAGAAATTCCATATCCTTCAGAATTTCTGTCCGGAATATAATAATCCAGATATTTTTTTTCTACAATTTTGCTGAGATAAAGGTACATTAAGGCAACAGCCGTAGTTCCGTCTACATCGTAATCGCCATATACCAATATTTTTTCGCCATTTTCAATTGCAGTGGCAATACGTTCTACCGCTTTTTGCATATCTGCCATTAAAAACGGGCTGTGTATATCGTTAAGGTTCGGTTTAAAAAACTCTCTGGCCTTTTGATAATTGTCAATCCCTCTCAGAACAAGAAGTTTAGATTCAAAAGTACCAAAACCGAGTGACGAACTTAATCCGTCCACAATTTCCTCATCGGGTTCGGGTTTATAAATCCATTTTTGACTCATTTCACAAAAATAAGGAAAAAAAATAGCATTTTGAAATGATATAGAACGAAGTTTTGCCTTTGTAATTATTAAAAATTATCTATCTTCGTGCACCAATTAAATGACTATGAAAAAAATTATTGTCTGTCTGTTGTTTTTAGGAACAATGCATTCGATGGATGCTCAAAAAATTAATCTCGGAAAAGCAGCCGGAATCGTTTCAAACGGAGCAAAAGCTTTAACATTCACTAATGAAGACGCTATTAAGTTATCCAAAGAATCTGTAGATTGGATGGATAAGAATAATCCTGTAGCCGGACCAAAAGATCCGTATACCGTGAGACTGAATAAATTGTTTGGTAAACATAAGTCCCAGGACGGACTGAACCTGAATTATAAGGTTTACAAGGTAAAAGATATTAATGCTTTTGCCTGCGCAGACGGTAGTGTAAGAGTATTTTCTTCTTTGATGGATATCATGACGGATAATGAGCTTTTGGCAGTTATCGGACATGAAATTGGACATGTTAAAAATCAGGATACAAAAGATGCAATGAAATCCGCCTATTTAAAGGCTGCGGCATTAGATGCTGCATCATCGGCTTCTTCTGCAGTGGCTACCCTTAATGACAGCCAGATCGGTAAAATGGCAAACGCCTTTTTAGATGCTTCCCACAGTAAAAAACAAGAATCTGAAGCTGATACATATTCTTATGATTTTATGAAAGCCAATAAGTATGATGTGGTAGGCGCTTATTCTGCTTTCAAAAAACTGGCATTGCTTTCAGAAGGAAGCAAGCAATCAGGATTTGAGAAAATGTTTAACTCTCATCCGGATAGTGAGAAAAGAGCCCAGGCTATCAAAAAAAGAGCAGAAAAGGATGGGTTATGGAAAGATCCGGGAACTATTTCTATTCCGACTACGAAATTGACAAAATAATTAATTATTTATTTATTGTTTAAACAAAAATACCTCAAAGCTCTGCTTTGAGGTATTTTTATAATGTATTGATGATGGTTTCAGATTAAGAATACATTTTTTCTCTTAATTCTTTTACCTTTTTATCAGCAAGATATTCATCATAAGTCATTTCTCTGTCAATAATTCCTTTAGGAGTCAATTCTATGATTCTGTTACAAACCGTCTGAAGCATTTCATGGTCATGAGAAGCCAATAAAATATTTCCTTTAAAGTTAGACAAGGAGTTGTTCAAAGTCGTAATACTTTCAAGATCCAGGTGGTTGGTAGGTTCATCCAATAAAAGTACGTTGGCTTTCTGAAGCATCATTCTGCTGAACATACATCTCATTTTCTCACCTCCCGAAAGTACTTTACATGACTTCAATGCTTCATCGCCCGAGAAGAGCATTCTTCCTAAGAATCCTCTTACAAATTCTTCATGGCGCTCTTCATCATTTTTTGTAAATTGTCTCAGCCAGTCTACCAGGCTTAAATCTTCCTGGAAGAAATTAGTGTTATCTAAAGGCATATGAGATTGGTTAGTAGTAACCCCCCATGCGAAAGTTCCTTTATCAGGCTCAACATTTCCTGCCAGAATTTCAAAAAATTCTGTAATTGCTAAAGAGTTTTTAGAAAGGACAGCTACTTTATCTCCTTTTTTAAGATTCAGGTCGATGTTTGAGAATAGCAATTCACCGTCTTTAGTTTTTTCAAGTCCCTTTACGTCCAGGATCTGATCTCCGGCTTCTCTTTCCATTTCAAAAATAATTGCCGGGTATCTTCGTGAAGTTGGTTTAATGTCATCGATGTTTAATTTATCGATCATTTTCTTTCTTGCGGTAGCTTGTTTTGCTTTTGCTACGTTAGAGCTGAATCTTGCAATGAAGTCCTGAAGTTCTTTTTTCTTCTCTTCAGCCTTTTTATTGGCTTGTGCTCTCTGTTTGGTTGCCAGCTGGGAAGCCTGGTACCAGAAAGAGTAGTTACCTGTATAAAGATTAAGTTTGGAATAATCCAGGTCACCAATGTGTGTACATACTGTATCCAGGAAGTGACGGTCGTGAGAAACTACGATTACGGTGTTTTCATAATCAGCAAGGAAATCCTCCAACCAGGAGATTGTATCAATGTCAAGGTCGTTGGTAGGCTCATCCAGGATTAGAACATCAGGGTTACCGAATAATGCCTGAGCCAATAGAACTTTTACCTTGTCCTTGTTCTCAAGTTCACCCATCAGCTGCCAGTGCATATCTTCTGTAATACCTACGTTTGAAAGCATGGTTTGTGCATCAGATTCGGCAGTCCATCCACCCATTTCATCGTAAAGTACCCCCAGTTCACCTGCTTTAATACCATCTGCGTCAGAGAAATCTTCTTTTGCGTATAACGCATCCATTTCCTCTTTTATCTCAAATAATTTTTTGTTTCCTCTCAAAACCGTTTCAAGAACAGTAAACTGATCATAAGCAAAGTGATCCTGCTCCAAAACTGACATTCTTTTTCCTGGCTCAAGAGATACATTTCCTGTTGTGGGATCCTGCTTTCCTGTTAATATTTTAAGGAATGTAGACTTTCCCGCACCGTTTGCTCCGATGATCCCGTAGCAGTTTCCTTTGGTAAACATAATATTTACCTCGTCAAAAAGAACTCTTTTCCCGAATTGTAAAGATAAGTTAGATACTGTTAACATATAGTTTTGTAAATTTGGCGCAAAAATACAAAAAGAATTTGGGTATTGTGTAATAATATAATAGTCAAGTTTTTAAATGTACGGTATTTTTTATTATATTTCATTAACGAAATTTTAAAATGATGAAGATTGAGAAAACAGTTAATATATTAAATAGAAGAGCCAGGTTTGAATATGAAATTCTGGAAGAATATGAAGCCGGAATGGTTTTGACGGGAACCGAAATAAAATCTTTACGTTCTTCAAAAGCATCTATCACAGAATCGTTCTGTCAGTTTATTGATGGGGAATTGTACATCATCAACATGATGATTGATGAGTATAAATTAGGAACTTTTTACAACCATAAGACAAAAAGGGAACGGAAATTGCTGTTGCACAAAAAAGAATTGCAAAAACTTGAGAAAAAGTTAAAGGATGCCGGAAATACTATTATCCCTTTAAAATTATATATCACCGATAGAGGGAAAGCAAAGGTGCTGATAGCGCTGGGTAGAGGGAAAAAGCTTTTCGATAAAAGGGAGGCCATAAAAGATAGAGAAAATAAACGGAACCTGGACAGAATATTAAAGAAAAGTTAAAAATCATTTGAAAAACTTTGTGTATAAAGAAAAATTATATTTATTTTGCATTATCAATTATTTAATCATTTAATTCTATGAAAAATCTAAAATTAGGAATTTCAGCATTGGCGCTTACTGTTGCCTCTACTGTTTTCGCACAGACTACCAACAACCCGTGGTTAATCGGTGTTGGTGCTCATGCAGAAAACCACGTAGCAGCAAGAGGTAATTTCAGTAATACGTTCTCTGCTCAAAATTTAACAAAGAGAATGTTCAATGTGAACAATTTCTCTATTACACCTCCATTATCTAAGTTAACAGTTGCTAGAAACGTTGGAAAAGGTTTAGTTATCGACTGGCAAACTTCTGTTGGAAATGTTGAAAACAAAAGATTCAACATGGGGAAAGAATTTTTCCTAATGACAGGTCTTGGTTTCCAGGCTCACGCTGCAGGTCTTTTATGGAACGAAGAATCTTGGTTTGATCCATATTTAAGAGTTGGTGCTAACTACTTAAGACATGATTATACTGCACTTAGTTTCCCAAGAACAAGTGTAGATGCTAACGGTAATCCAATCGAAACTGTATCAAACGGTAAGGATGGTAACGAAAACGGTAAAGCTAACCACTTTGCAGTAGCTACAGGTGCTGGTGCTAACTTCTGGGTAACTAAAAACTTCGGTCTTGGTATCCAGGGAGATTATGTATCAACTCCAGGTGATAAATCTACAGTTGCTAATTTCTGGCAAGCTTCTGCATCTATCCTATTCAGATTCGGAAACAGAGATAGAGATAAGGATGGTATCCTAGATAAAGATGACCTTTGTCCAGATACTCCAGGTTTACCAGAATTCCAGGGATGTCCTGATACAGATGGTGACGGAGTTCCAGATAAAGACGATCAATGTCCAGATGTTGCTGGTCCAGTTGAAAACAATGGTTGTCCTTGGCCAGATACAGATGGTGACGGTGTAATCGATAAAGATGATGCTTGTCCTACAGTAGCAGGTCCAAAAGAAAACAACGGTTGTCCTTGGCCAGATACAGATGGTGACGGTATCCTAGATAAAGACGATGCTTGTCCTACAGTTCCAGGTCTTCCAGAATACAACGGATGTCCTAAGCCAAAAGATGTTATCGCTAAAGAAGCTACTGGTGCGCTTAAAGATATCTTATTTGATTTCAACAAAGCTACTATCAGACCAGAGTCTAGTACTAAATTAGATCAAGCTGCTACAATCATCAAGCAATCTAACGATGGTACATTCTTAGTAACTGGTCACACAGATAAGAAAGGTGCTGATGCTTACAACTTGAAACTTTCAAGACAAAGAGCTGCTGCTGTAGTTGCTGCTCTTGAAACTAGAGGTGTTAGCGGAACTCAATTGAAATCTGTAGGAGTTGGTGAAAGAGACGCTACTGTTTCTGAAAAAGCTTCTGATGCTGAAAGAATGGTAGACAGAAAAGTAGTTGTTGAAGCTGTAAACGGTGCTGCCTGGGATGCACTTAAGAAATCTGATCTAGATGTAGTAGAGAAGAAGACTGTAGTGAAAAAAGGGAAAAAAGCTCCAGTTAAAAGAAAAGCTCCAGCTAAAAAAAGAAAATAATTAATTTTTCTAAATAATGAATACCTCCAATTTTTTGGAGGTATTTTTTTTTTGTTGACTTTTAAGTAATTTTGTTGAAAATTTAAAAATTAAAATGGGAAGAGCATTTGAATATAGAAAAGCTTCTAAAATGGCCAGATGGGATAAAATGGCCAAAACATTCTCCAAAATAGGTAAAGACATTGCATTGGCAGTAAAAGCAGGAGGGCCGGATCCGGAATCAAACCCTGCCTTAAGGAGATGTATCCAAAATGCAAAAGGGGCCAATATGCCTAAAGATAACGTAGAAAGAGCCATCAAAAAGGCCAGCGGTGCAGATGCAGAGAACTATGAAGAAGTTACTTATGAAGGATATGGGCAGGGAGGTGTTGCCTTCTTCGTAGAATGTACCACTAATAACACCACAAGAACCGTAGCTAATGTAAGAGCCGTTTTCAATAAGTTTGACGGAAATCTTGGTAAGAATGGTGAGCTTGCATTTATCTTTGACAGAAAAGGAATTTTTACTATTGACCTGGCTCAGATCAAAATGGATTGGGATGATTTTGAAATGGAAATGATTGATGGGGGTGCAGAAGATGTAGAAAAAGATGAAGAAGAGGTAATGATTACAACTGCCTTTGAAGATTTCGGTTCTTTATCCCACAAACTGGATGAACTTGGCATAGAAGCCAAAAGTGCCGAGCTGCAAAGAATTCCAAACAATACAAAAGAGGTAAGTGAAGAGCAATTCAAAGCTAATATGAAAATGCTTGAACGTTTCGAAGAAGATGACGATGTTCAGAATGTTTATCACAATATGGAAATTACAGAAGAGTTAATGAACTCTCTATAAAAAATAATATAGCATTCATATACAGTTAACTTTCAATGAGTTTCTTTGTATAAAATCTGGGAATGCCTTGTTCAGCTTTTTTATATTTTAAAAAACATTCGGACATTCCCCTGGCTAATTAAAAGCTGAAAATTATACGGATGAAAAGAAACGTAGAGTTAGTTGTTATTTCGGATGTTCATTTGGGAACTTATGGATGTAAGGCTAAAGAATTGCTAAGATACCTTAATTCTATACAGCCTAAAACGTTAGTATTGAATGGTGATATCATTGATATCTGGCAATTCAAAAAGTCTTACTTCCCTAAACCTCATTTGAAAGTGATCAGGAAGATCCTTTCATTCGCTACCAAAAGTACGGATGTCTATTATATTACGGGTAATCACGATGAAATGTTTCGTAAGTTTACCGATTTTGAGCTTGGTAAGCTTAAGGTCTGTAATAAAATATGCCTGACTATAGATGAAAAGAAAACCTGGATCTTTCACGGTGATGTTTTTGATGCATCGGTACAACATTCCAAATGGATCGCCAAACTTGGCGGGAAAGGGTATGATCTTTTAATTGTTATCAATAACATTGTCAATTGGTTTTTAGAAAAAATGGGTAAGGAAAAATATTCATTTTCAAAGAAAATCAAAAACAATGTGAAAAAAGCAGTCAAATATATCGGGGATTTTGAACTTACCGCTTCTGAATTGGCTATTGACAACAATTATGATTACGTCATTTGCGGACATATTCATCAACCGCAAATTCGGGAGGTTATCAATAAAAAGGGGTCTTGTACCTATCTGAATTCCGGAGACTGGATAGAAAACCTGTCAGCATTGGAATACCATGATAAGCAATGGAAGATCTTTTATTACGATGAGCATAAACATTTGCTGAAAGATGATGAAGCAGAAGAAATTCAGGAAATGGACAGCTCAACACTTTTAAAAATGGTAACTAACTTTTCCTGATGAAGATCTTGTATGCCTTTCAAGGAACCGGAAACGGACATGTAGCAAGAGCTCAGGAAATTATTCCGATTCTCAAAAAATACGCATCGGTAGATACTTTAATCAGCGGACATCAATCACAATTAAAGGCTGATTTTGACATTAATTTCCAGCATAGGGGCATTTCCCTGCTTTATAATAAAACAGGCGGATTATCCTACCTCAAAACATTTACTGAGAATAAGTTTCTGGAGGCGATAAAAACCATACATGAGCTGGAACTTACCAAGTATGATCTGATTATTAATGATTATGAACCTTTAACGGGATGGGCTTGTAAGCTAAAAAAGCTCTCAATGATAGAGCTCAGCCATCAGGCATCCATGAGTTTTCCGGAAACTCCAAAACCTGAAAAGAAGGATTTTCTGGGGGAACTGATCCTGAAATATTATGTTCCTGGCGAAAAGAAGATCGGCTTTCATTTTGAAAACTATCACCCGCAGATCAAAAAACCGGTAATCCGTAAGAAAATCAGAAACCTTAATCCTTATAAGCAGGGATATTACCTTGTATATCTGCCGAGTTTTGCCGACGAGAATATCATTAAAGTACTTAGAAAAATCCCGGTACAATGGAAAGTCTTTTCAAAGTACAGCAAAGTACATGTCAAATTGAAAAATATTGAAGTATTTCCTATTGATGAACTTCAGTATCTGAAATATTTTGAAGGATGTGACGGGATTCTATGCAATGCAGGCTTTGAAACTCCTGCAGAAGCTTTATTCATGAACAAAAAACTATTTGTAATTCCTATTCATAATCAATACGAGCAGGAGTGTAATGCATGTGCCCTTGACCGAATGGGAATCCCAAATTCCAAAGTTTTAAATCTCCGGGAAATTATGGAATGGGTAGCTTCTGACCATCATCTCCAAGTGGATTATCCTGATAATATTGAAGAGATCCTGGTCAATGAAGTTTTAATTCTTTAAAAAAATATCTTCCACATCATTCATTCTCATCATGACAGACCTTGCATAGGAACAATGAGGATAAACTTTCCAGTTGTTTTCCCTGGCAAACCTGATTGCTTCTTCCACCAGATATTTTCCCATTCCTCTACCCTCAAATTCTGGATGCACCAGTACAAAGGAAATAATCAGCCTGTTATCTTCCGGAAAAATGGTATAAGTAAGCCTTCCAATTTCTTTAGTTTCGTTATTCAGGGTAAGAACTCCTCCATTTCCTGATTTGTTATTTTCAAATTTCATAATTCAGAACTTTACTGTTAAAGATACAAAAATTACACCGGGCTCAATGATGGATAAAAACAGACCTTATTACAAACTGTTACATTAGGACAAAAAGTAAAATTGGAAAAAATGGTTATAGCTTAATTGTCTTTACCTGTATAGTAGTTGTAATCTTTTATGATGATGTTAATAAACTGCCTTTCCGTCATTTTGGTAGGATCGATCTCGAGTTTCAGAATACTTTTGATTTTATCGGAAAGTTTACTGATAATCTGACGGTCATCGATTTTTAAGGCTTTGGTATAATTGTCCTTGATAATTCTCATATCGTTATCACTCAATGCAATAACCTGAGGAAAAGAAGGAATATAATCTTCGTGAATATTTTCCAGGATGGTATGGGAAATATTGATGTTATTTTTTAAAGAAATCACTGCTGTCCCGGCTGCAATATCCCCTAAACGCTGATTGTTTTTCGAGATAATCATTGACGTTAAGCCTACAATTCCTCCAGAAGTTACATCAATGAGCCTGAATACCCACCGGATGAGATAATCTCCAAAACTTGCCTGATACCCGTCAATCTTTACGACTTTAATTTTCAAAAGCTTTTTTCCGGGAGTCTGTCCTTCCATCAGGCTTTCCAGCACAAGAGGATAAATATAAACAGGAAAGGTGAGAATAATGTAAATGGCCATTACAGACCACTGATCGAGGCCGCTCAATAAATATCCCAAATCAAAAATATTAAAGAAAAGATACATGACAATAATGACATACGCAACCCTGATCAGAAGATCGATGATAAATGCAAGCATCCTTTCTCCCACACTGGCTGTATTGAAGTTAATATTTACATTTTGTGAAGTATTTATCGCAATTTGAGACATAATTTTTATTATTTTAGCCTTTACAATTATGAGAGAAGTTTATTTCATTAAACAAAATAAAGAAAAATGGTTGGGAATTGAACAGGTTATTCAAGGGAAAATTAAAAAAAATCCTGATGACCTGTCTTCATTGTATATCAATCTGATCAATGATCTTTCTTTTGCCCAGACCTACTATCCTAAAAGCAATACAACGGTCTACCTGAATCATTTATCAGCCCAGGTATTCCAGAAGATCTATAAGACAAAAAGGGTAGAGGAGAACAGGATTCTTTATTTTTTCAAAACAGAAGTCCCTTTATTGGTGTATCAGTATAGAAGATACCTGATGTATGCCTTCCTTTTCTTTATTCTGTTTACATCAATAGGTGTGCTTTCAGCAATGTATGATAAGGATTTTGCCAATATTATTCTTGGAGAAAGTTATGTGAACGAAACTATTGAAAACATAAAGAATAATAATGCTGTAGGGATTTATCAAAGCGGTTCCACATGGGGGAGTACCATTGGAATAATTTTTAATAATATTCAGGTAGGTGCAAAATTGTATATCTACGGAATTACAGGAGGAGTGGGGACATTATTTGCACTTCTTTCCAATAGTGTGATGCTGGGGTCTTTTCAGTATTTTTTCTATGATTATGGAGCCTTGAAAGATAGTGCGAGAGGGATCTGGCTTCACGGCGTTTTTGAAATTTTTGCTATGGTTGTCGAGGCCATGTGCGGATTGATTCTCGGAGCTTCTATTCTTTTCCCGAGAACATTTTCAAGATTTAATTCTTTTAAAAAAGGATTTAAAGATTCTTTTAAAATATTTCTGAGTACGATTCCATTTACAATTTGTGCCGGAATCATTGAAGGCTACGTTACGAGACATGCTTTAAAGATGCCTTTAACTTTAAATCTGGCGATCATTATCAGTTCGCTTACGATTATAGGATTTTACTATTTTGTATATCCGTCCATTGTTAATAAAAAAATGAATAACCATACCCATGATACAATTTTATAAAAAAAGAGATTTCGGAACTTTCATCAGTGATAGTTTTAATTTCTTCAAATTATATGGAAAAAACTATTTTAAGAATTATATTCTGATAAATGGTTTGCTGTTGATTTTAATCATTACCATTTTTATTTTTGGATATAAAGAGCTCTTTTCACAGATATTCGGCTCCAATTTAAGAGGAGAAACCTATTATTTTGAGCAATACTTTTCAGATAATGCCGGGATGCTGATTGTAGTTGGTATACTGACATTTTTACTTTTTATTGTGCTGGCAATTGTCAATTATCTATATCCTGTTTTTTACCTGAAAAGGATTGCACAGGGTGCAGAAAAAATAAAAACTGATGATATTTTAAGTGATTTTAAAAACAATACAGGCAGAATTGCAAGGCTCTGTCTCGGAATGATCTTTATTGTAGTTCCGCTTACTCTTTTTGTTGTAGGATTTTCTTATATGCTGGTTTTCATTATCATAGGCTTGTTTCTGATATTGCTTCTTTATCCTACTATTTTTAATGTCAACACCTTTTTAATGTATGATTATTTTAACTCAAACAGAGGTTTTTTAGAAAGTCTGAGTTATTCAATACGTGCCCAGTTTTCTTATCCCAACGGAAGTGAGAAATCTCCCTACTGGAAGTATTGGGGATCGGCATTTGTTATGTTTATTATTATATACATCGCAACTTCGGTTTTTACAGTTATTCCTATGATTTTTTTTTACGGATCTGTTCTCACCTCTTCTCCGGATGGAAACTTTGAACAAAATCCGTTTACCGGAGTTGCCGGAGTTATATTTTTTATATTCTACGGAATTTCTATTTTGTTATCATTAGTTCTTTCCAACCTGATGTATATAAATGCAGGATTGATGTATTATGACAGCAGAACGGATCTTCATCAGAAAGCTGAATTGGCAGAAATAGATACTATTGGTAGCAATGAATAATTTCTTTTCTTTTCTGATACTGCTTTTCACTCTTGGAACTTTTCAGGCCCAGGAAGCTTCTCCCGTAGATGATTATCTGGGAGATTCTTTAGGCATGGGACACTATCGCAATATGCTGCGTGCAGACTCTGTTCTGATGAAAAACCCGGTTTCAGAAAATACAGTCTATCCTAAACAATTTAAAGAAAATATCCCGGCAAGATACAAAGGGAATGAATTTGATTATTCCGTATCAAAACCAAGAGAATCGTTTTGGCAAAAATTATTAAGAAAAATAGACCGGGTTCTGAGAGGAATCTTTGGAGATACAGTTTTTACCAGATCCGAGCAGTTTACAACAAATCTTATCCGTTTCTTTGCCATTATTCTCGTAGGATTCCTGCTTTATTTTATTATTAAATACATCTTAGGAAAAGACGGTAGCTTTATTTTTGGCAAAAAGAATAAAAAACTGGATTTAAATGTAGAAGAACTTCATGAAAATATTCATGAAATCAATTTTCCGGAAAGCATTGCAAAGTTTGAGCACACCGGAGATTACCGGTCTGCAGTTCGTTACCAGTTTTTATTTATTTTAAAAAAGTTAAGTGACAAAAAACTGATCAGCTGGAATCCGGAAAAAACCAATAAGGATTATGTTGCAGAGATGAAGGCAGATCACCTTAAAGAAGCTTTTGCAGACCTTTCCTATATTTTCGATTATGTTTGGTATGGGGAATTTAAGATTGAAGAACAAAGCTACCGGAAATTTAAAGATCAATACCAGGCATTTAAACCATAACAAAACTGACCATGAACAAAACTTTCAAAATATATGCTGTAATTTTCATCGTAATGATGCTTATTCTGGCATTGCTTGAAGTTAATAAAAAAGAAACTACAGACTGGCGTAAGAATTTTGATCCCAATGAGAAGTCCCCTTTTGGGTTATTTGTTTTTAGTAACGAAGCCAAAGATCTTTTTAAGAATAAGCTGAAAGAGATTGAGCAGACTCCTTATGAATATTATAACCAGAAAAAAGGAGCTCACAATATTATCGTTATCGAGCATGATATTGACAGGGAATCATGGAAGAAAATTCTGGAACAGGTATCTGCCGGCTCAGATGCAATGCTGATGGTAAGCAATATTCCTAAGGAAATTTCCGATAGTATTGGCTTCTATGATTCAGATATTTCTTTTGAAGAAGAAAATGTTCTGAAACTTACGGATAAAAAATATCAGAATGACTTCATTCAATTAGACAAATTTCCGTCGGGAAGAGGATTTTCTTACATCAAACCTCAAGCTGAGATATTGGGGAAAACGGTGGAGAAAAAGAATACCGATCAGGCAAACTTTATTAAGGTACAATTTGGAAAAGGAACCATTTATGCTCATAGCGAACCTCTTTTCCTGACGAATTACTATCTCCTTAAACCCGGAAATGTAAAATATGCACAGGATGTATTTTCTTACCTTCCGGATAGGGAGACACTTTGGTTTGTAGAAAGCAAATCAAAAGTTTCCCGCTTCTTTATGAGATTTGTATTGTCTAATCCGGCATTAAAGTATGCATGGTGGATATTCCTGGGAGGGCTAATCCTGTTTATCTTCTTTAATGCAAAAAGAAAACAAAGAATCGTGCCTGTGATTGAACCTTTACGGAATACCTCTGTCGATTTTGTGAAAAGTATCGGAAATCTCTATCTTCAGGAAGGCGATTTTCATGATATGATGGCTAAAAAAGCCCAATACTTTCTGAATAAAGTAAGAATGGATCTTCTGATCGATACCCAAAACATCGACGAAGAATTTGCTAAGAAGCTCCAGATGAAAACCGGAAAACCTATTGAAAAGATTAATGAAGCAATCAGCCTTATCAAAAGAGCACAGGATCCTTATGCGAGTGTAATGAAGGAAGACCTGGAAAAAATCAATAAACTACTAGACGAAATATTAAAATAAGAGTCCCGAAGGGACGATTTAGTCAAAGATAGAACGAAGACCTATCAAACCCAAAATAAAAAATTATGGAAAATCTTGATAACCCGAACATAGAAAATCAACCCCCAATCAATCTAAATAAAAACGAAGAACAGTTCCAGTCGAGAATTGATATGATAGAACTTCGTGCAAGTTTAGATAAGGTAAAAGCAGAAATAGGAAAAGTAATTGTAGGGCAGGAGAACATGATAGAGCATCTTCTTGCAGCATTACTTTCAAACGGTCACGTTTTGATAGAAGGTGTTCCCGGAGTAGCCAAAACCATTACAGCAAAATTGCTGGCTAAAACCATCGATGTGGGATTCAGCAGGATCCAGTTTACACCGGATCTTATGCCTTCTGATATTCTGGGGACCTCTGTTTTCAATGTGAAAAATTCAGAATTTGAATTTAAAAAAGGACCTGTTTTTTCCAATTTTATTTTAATTGATGAAATCAACAGATCTCCAGCGAAAACACAGGCTGCTTTATTTGAAGTGATGGAAGAAAGGCAGATTACTATGGATGGCGTCCGTTATATCATGGATGAACCGTTTCTGGTTGTAGCTACCCAAAATCCAATAGAGCATGAAGGAACCTACAGGCTTCCAGAGGCACAGCTGGATCGTTTTTTATTCAAAATCAATGTAGGATATCCCAACCTTGAGCAGGAAATTGCCATCATCAGAAATCAGCACGAAAGTAAAAAAGAAGATAAAACAGAGGGAGTCAATCGTGTAATTACTGCAGAGCAGCTGAGAAACTATCAGCATTTGGTAAAAGAAATCATTGTGGAAACTCAGTTGATGGAATATATTGCTAAAATTATTATTAATACCAGGGAAAACCAGTTTTTATACCTGGGGGCTTCGCCAAGAGCCTCTCTCGCACTTCTTACTGCTTCAAAAGCATTTGCTGCACTAAGGGGAAGAGATTTCGTCACTCCGGAAGATATTAAAGAAGCAAGCAATGCTGTGTTACGCCACAGGGTTATTGTATCTCCTGAAAGAGAAATGGAGGGTCTTACAGCAGATGAAATTATCCGCCAGATTTTAGAGGGAATAGAGATCCCCAGATAAAACATCATTCATTATTGCAAAGAATTTCAAATTTTAAAAAAGATGTTAAAGAAGGGGGTTGATATAAATATCTAAATGTTGAACAAACCCATTAATCCCTGCAATAATATTGATGGTGAAAAATATAATAAATATACTCCCAAGACCTGGGATCTATAATCAGCAACCCTGACCAATGAAAGACCTATACATCAATACCCGTTTTTTCTTTACACTCATCGGAGTGGGAGTTTTGTATGTCCTGGCATTTTTCTTTCCGTTTCTGATGTGGGTGGCACATATTGTTCTATTGATATGTTTTCTGGCAGCTATGGTTGATTATCTGTTACTTTTTAATCAAAAAAATGCATTACAAGCCCAAAGAATATTGCCGGAAAAACTTTCGAACGGAGATGAGAATTTTGTGAAAATTGATATTAAAAATAATTACAGCTTTAAAATTACGTCCAGAATTATTGATGAAATCCCGTTTCAATTTCAGAAAAGAGATTTTTTAATAGAAAAGAATATCAACAGCGGATCAAATACATATTTCCAATATAGCCTGGAACCTAAGGAAAGAGGAGAATATCAGTTTGGAAGCCTTAATATTTATGCATCTTCACCACTGGGTTTTGTTTCTAAACGATTCCGTTTTCAAAAAGATGCGATGTTACCTTCCTATCCCTCCTTCATTCATCTCAGAAAATATGAGTTGATGGCTCTTCAAAGTGAATTTTTGCTGGGAGGAATTAAAAAAGTCAGAAAATTAGGCCATACAATGGAGTTTGAGCAGATCAAAGACTATGTTCCCGGTGATGACATCAGAACCATCAACTGGAAAGCTACCTCCAAAACAAATCGCCTGATGGTTAATCAATTTCAGGATGAAAAATCACAACGTATTTTCATGCTGATTGATAAAGGTAGAACAATGAAAATGCCTTTTAATGGCTTAAGTTTACTCGACTATTCCATTAATGCAACGATGGCATTGTCTCATATTATTCTGCGGAAAGGAGATCGAGCAGGGATGATGACCTTTTCCAAAAAAGCGGAGAATAAAATTGCAGCAGATAATAAATCGGGACAGCTTAAAAAAATTTCTGAAGCACTTTACAATATCAAAACAGATTTTTTTGAAAGTGATTTTAATCGTCTCTATCAGGATATAAAATACTCTATCAATCAAAGAAGTTTGATTCTGCTTTTTACCAATTTTGAAACATTGGACGGATTAAACCGCCAGTTAAAATATCTCCGGGGTATTGCCAAAAACCATCTTTTAGTGGTGGTGTTTTTCAAAAATTCAGAACTTCAGACATTAATCCATAAAAATCCTGAAAATATACAGGAAATATATGATGAAATTATATCTGAAAAATTTGAATTTGAAAAAAAACTCATCATTCAGGAACTTCGTAAATACGGTATTTATACAGTATATACACTCCCGGAAAATTTGAATATTGATGTTATCAATAAATATCTGGAAATAAAAGCGAGAGGAATTTTATAATTTTGCAATAAGCAATAAGCAATAAGCAATAAGCAATAAGCAATAAGCAATAAGCAATAAGCAATAATGAAAATAACACTTAACAGAATCAACGACGACTTTTTATTTGAATGTACCAATTCGCAGGGGAATTCTATTCTTTTGGACAATACTTCCCAGCCTGGAGCAAAAGGGGTTTCACCAATGGAAAGCGTATTGATGGCAGTAGCAGGCTGTAGTGGTATTGATGTAGTTTCTATTTTAAAGAAGCAACGTCAGGAAATTACCGGTTTTAAAGCAGAAGTAGAAGGAGAGAGAATTCCTGTAGATGATGCGAAACCTTTTAAATCTATGAATGTAAAATTCCTTTTGGAAGGAGAAATTGATCCTAAAAAGGCTTTAAAAGCAGCACAACTGTCTTTTGAAAAATACTGTTCCGTATCCAAAACTTTAGAACCGAATGTAGAGATCCGATACGAAGTATACGTTAACGGAGAAAAAATTTAAATGCATAGATGAGGCTTTCGAGCCTCATTTTTATTTACCACGGCTAAAGCATAAACGTTATAGGTTTCAAAAACCTATAACGTTTTAATCCTCGTCTTTTTAAATAAAATTTCAGTATAAGCTAGTGGGGTAAAAAGAAATTCATTTTTTCTCTTCAGATTAACCAACTTTTTTAGTACTCATTACCTATTATTCATTGCTCATTAAAAGGTAAGTCTTGGTTTGATTAACTTCGCTACCGTAGCTGTCCAGCCCGTCTGGTGAGAAGCCCCTACGCCTCTTCCGTTCTTTTGGACAATACTTCCCAGCCTGGAGCAAAAGGGGTTTCACCAATGGAAAGCGTATTGATGGCAGTAGCAGGCTGTAGTGGTATTGATGTAGTTTCTATTTTAAAGAAGCAACGTCAGGAAATTACCGGTTTTAAAGCAGAAGTAGAAGGAGAGAGAATTCCTGTAGATGATGCGAAACCTTTTAAATCTATGAATGTAAAATTCCTTTTGGAAGGAGAAATTGATTCTAAGAAAGCATTAAAAGCAGCACAGCTGTCTTTTGAAAAATACTGTTCCGTATCCAAAACTTTAGAACCGAATGTAGAGATCCGATACGAAGTATACGTTAACGGAAAAAAATTTAAATGCATAGATGAGGCTTTCGAGCCTCATTTTTATTTACCACGGCTAAAGCATAAACGTTATAGGTTTCAAAAACCTATAACGTTTTAATCCTCGTCTTTTTAAATAAAATTTCAGTATAAGCTCGTGGGGTAAAAAGAAATTCATTTTTTCTCTTCAGATTCACCAACTTTTTTAGTACTCATTACCTATTATTCATTGCTCATTAAAAGGTAAGTCTTGGTTTGATTAACTTCGCTACCGTGGCCGTCCAGCCCGTCTGGTGAGAAGCCCCTACGCCTCTTCCGTTATCACCATGGAAATACTCAAAGAATGTAATATAATCTTTAAAGTGTTCATCATGATTAAACTTAGGATTTCCCCCATTGAAAGCTCGCTCTCCATGTTCATTTTTTAAAAATATGGAACAGAGCCTTCTGCTGATATTCTGTGCCACTTCATCCAGATTTCTTTTATCACCGCTGCCAGTGGGAAATTCTACTTTCAGGCTGTTTCCGTAATAATAATGGAAGCGTTGTAAACTTTCCACAATCAGGAAATTGATAGGAAACCAGATCGGGCCACGCCAGTTGCTGTTGCCGCCAAACATTCTGCTGTCACTTTCGGCAGGAGTATAATAGACCACATTTTCCGTACCATGCACAGAAAATACAAACGGGTTTTCCTCATAAACTTTGGACATAGCCCGTATTCCATAAGAGCTCAAAAACTCTTTCTCATCAAGCATTCTTGTTAAAACTTTTGTTAACCTGTTTTTACGGAGGATGCTCATCAGATGTTTTCTCCCTTGCCCTTCCTCATCCCAGTGAGAGACAAGCTTGGTCAGCTCGGGCTTGTTTTTTAAAATCCATTCCATACGGCTCCGGAAGTTGGGCATCTTTTCCAATAAGCGATGATCAACAATTTCTACCGCAAACAAAGGGATGAGTCCAACAATACTTCTCAGCCTTAAAGAGACACTGTCTCCATTTCCCAGTTGCAGAACATCATAGAAAAATCCGTCTTCCTCATTCCATAATCCTTTTGTTCCTTCACCCAGGTTTTCCATGGCTTCTGCGATATAAAGATAATGTTCAAAGAATTTAATAGCCATATCTTCATACACCTGGTAATACTGGGCAAGTTCCATGGCAATCCTCATCATATTGAGGGCATACATAGCCATCCAGCTGGTACCGTCTGCCTGTTCAAGGTGTTGCCCGTCCTTTAAAACCATATTTCTGTCAAAAGCTCCGATATTATCGAGGCCAAGGAAACCGCCACCAAAAATATTCTTACCGTTCTTGTCCTTCCTGTTCACCCACCAGGTGAAATTTAAAAGAAGTTTTTGGAAGACCTTTTCAAGAAATAGCAGATCAGGATTTCCATTATTTTTTTCATCTATTTTAAAAACCCGGAAACATGACCAGGCATGTACAGGAGGATTTACATCACTCATATTCCATTCATAGGCAGGAAGCTGTCCGTTGGGATGCATATACCATTCTTTGGTAAGAAGTAAAAGCTGTCCTTTTGCAAACTCAGCATCAATAATGGAAAAAGGAACACAATGAAAGGCGAGATCCCAGGTTGCGTACCAGGGATATTCCCACTTATCAGGCATAGATATAATATCCTTATTGTGAAGATGGTTCCACTCTGTATTTCTTACATATTCGTTGAAGTTTCGGGGGGCTTCAAAATTAGGATCACCTTTCAGCCACTTTCCAATATTATAATGATAGAATTGCTTATTCCAGAGAAGACCTGCAAAAGCTTGTCTCTGAACGTTCTTTTCATCTTCATCAGTGGTTTCATTTTGAATCTCACTGTAAAACTCTTCCGCTTCGGCAATTCTGGTGTTGAAAATTTCATCAAAATCTTTAAAAGGCTCGTCAACTCCGTCAGGGCAAAACCTGAAATCGAATGTTCCGGACTGTCCTGCACCAATCATTTCATCAATCAGAAAAGCAGCTTTGGTACCTCTTTTCTCAGGATTTATCGTATTGCCCTGATGAATAATAAAATCATTGATTCCATCTTTATAATAGGTGTTTTCTGTTTTAGGGGCACCATATAGTTTTGGAGTATTGGTTTCATTATCACAAAATACACTTTGTGCATTCAAATTTCGGGAATAGATCTTTTTGATTGAAATACTGTCATGATTAACATTGATACATCCGTCGTGAGAAGCATTCATTTCTGCTTTATAAGTGTTGTAACCCCATTTCCAGTTATTCCTGAACCAGGCTGTAGGAGCCAGAACAATGGGAGCATCAGATTGGCTTCTGTTGTAAACTGTAACCCTGGCCAGAATGTCATTATGATCGGCCTTACAATACTCAATGAAAATGTCAAAATATTCATTATTATCAAAAATTCCCGTATCGAATAGTTCATATTCAGGTTCCTTTTTACTGCGTCTTCCGTTTTCAGTAAGGAGATCATCATAAGGAAATGCATTGATAGGGTATTTATACACCATTTTCATATAGCTATGCGTAGGTGTATTATCCAGGTAATAAAAAATTTCTTTGATATCCTCCCCATGGTTACCTTGGGGATTGCTCAACCCAAAGAAACGTTCTTTGACCATTTTGTCTTTCTTATTCCAGAATGAAAAGGCAAAACATAAAAGTTGTCTTGTATCAGAAATTCCGGCAATACCTTCTTCTCCCCACCGGTATGCATAGCTTTCCGCATTATTATGATTGGTATAATTCCAGGCATTTCCGTTGGGACTATAATCTTCCCGTACATTTCCCCATTGCCGGTTGCTTACATAAGGTCCCCAGTTTTTCCAATTGGTATCTTGTAATCTTTCTTTTTCGGCAGTCATATATCATCATTTTCCATACGAAGTTAGTTTTTTTGGAAAATAATTCCAATTCTTTTCATCTGAAGAATTATTAATATGCACTTGGAATACTTGTATTTAAGGCATTTTTTAAATATTAAATTATTTTTTTTTTTGAAATTCAAAGAAAAGAATTACCTTTGCACCATTCGTTCATTCAAATATTGAAAATGTTATCAAGAAAGGTTGAGGGATTAGACCCTATGAAACCTTAGCAACCCTTTGTGAAAGCAAAGAAGGTGCTACGTTCTACCAAAACTATTTTGGACAGATAACTTACTGAAGTTCTTTCAGCCATTTCCTGTGGCATTTTCAATTGTATTAAAATAATAGAATTGAAAACAGAACTAAACTATATTAATCTTTCGTATCAAACCAATTCCAATAAGGAATATAATATCCCGTTGAGTTATGAGCTTTTCGGGAAAGACCTGTTTACTGCCCCCATTATTTTGATTAACCATGCCCTTACCGGAAATTCCAATGTTTCAGGAGAAAAAGGATGGTGGAAGCAATTGATCGGAGAAAATCAGGTGATAGATACCCAAAAATACACTGTTCTGTGTTTTAATATTCCCGGAAACGGTTACGATCATTTTTTAATTGAAAATTATGAAGATTTCACTCCTTCAGATATCGCCGGTATATTTCTGAAAGGGCTGGAAGCACTGCATATCAAAAACGTGTATGCCATTATTGGAGGCTCCTTAGGAGGAGGAATTGCCTGGGAGATGCTTGCCAAGCAACCCGAACTGGCCGAAATTTTTATTCCCATAGCCTGCGATCACAGAACCCACGACTGGCTCCATGCACAATGTCTGGTTCAGAAATTTTTATTAAATGATAAAGATGAGCCATTACAAAAAGCAAGAATTCATGCCATGTTGTGTTACAGAACTCCACAATCACTTAACGACAGATTTCAAAATAAATACAATCAGGAAAAAGAAAGGTTAGAATCAGAAGACTGGCTTATTTATCATGGTAATGCTTTAAACGAAAGATTTAGTTTAAAAGCCTATAAACTGATGAATCATTTACTGATGAATATTAATACTGATGAATCAGCATTGGAGAAAATACAAGCACGAATGCACATGATCTCCGTTGATACCGATCTATTCTTTCCCGCTTCTGAAATACGGATGTGTTTTGAAAATCTAAAAAGGAAAAAAAAGAATATTTCTTATCACGAGATCCAATCTGTACATGGGCATGATGCCTTCCTAATGGAATATCAACAATTAAACAATATCATAAAAAACATTTTATAGTAATGAAAAATGCTAACGAAATAAAATTTTTGAAGAACAGATCAATCATCAAATTTGAAGGAGAAGATTTTTTAGGCGAAATTGGAATTGACGGACGAATTTTTAAAGCGCTGACCCTGGCGCGCATCAGTGTAGGCGTAATTTCTCAGCAGGCCATAGAAAACGGAATTTCCATATTAGTACATGAAAATGATGCAGAGAAAGCTGTAACGTGCCTTATTGATGAATTTGAAGAAGAAAGAAAATCAGGTAAAGTATCCCAGATATATAGTATTAATAATGTTTCTGTTATTGGTTTTGTAGCAGAAGACTTCAATAAAGTATTTGCCGAACTGGCCAGAAATAACGTTTTTCCGTTGCTTTTAAATCAAGTGGCCGGTGAAAATAGAGTAAATATCGTTGTTACATCATCGCAGGATGAGAAAACTAAAAATATTATAGAATCCGAAATTTTCAAAAAACCGAAAACTGTTCATCTGGCAATCATTGGACATGGAAACGTTGGAAAAACACTCATAGAACAGGTGCTGGAATCTTCGGATGAAATTAAAAAACGTAAAAATATAGACCTTAAGGTAGTGGCTGTAGCCAATTCAAAGAAAATAGCTTTCAATAAAAAAGGGTTTGATACCCAATGGAATGATGAGGTGCTGGCGGCAGAAAAACCTTCCAATATTGAAGAGCTGATCAGTTTCTCAAAAGAAAATCAGTTGGAAAATCTCATTGTTGTAGATAACACGGCAAGCAAGGACTTTGTTAAAAATTATCATGCATTGGCGGAAAATGGTTTCGACCTGGTTTCTTCCAATAAAATTTTCAATACACTCCCTATCGAAGAATACCGTAAACTAAGATATACGTTGAACAAAAATAACAGACGTTATTTGTACGAGACTAATGTTGGAGCTGGTTTGCCATTAATTGATACGATTAAATTATTGCACCTTTCAGGAGAAAATATCACAAGGATCAAAGGAGTATTTTCAGGAACACTAAGTTATGTTTTTAATAATTTCTCTTTGAGAGATGATAAATTCTCAACCATCATTAACGAAGCTCTGGAAAAAGGCTACACCGAACCGGATCCAAGAGAAGATCTGTCCGGAAACGACGTAGCCAGAAAATTATTGATTTTAGCAAGAGAACTGGACCTGATCAATGAGTTTGAAGATATCCATATTCAAAACCTTGTTCCGGAAAACTTACTTTCCGTTTCAAAATCAGAATTTCTTTCGAGACTTGGAGAACTGGATGAAGAATATCAGAAGATCAAAGAAAATCAAGAGCCCGGCCATGTATTGAGGTATGTTGGTGATTTACATGGAGACTTGCAGAAAGACAAAGGAGAACTGGATGTGCAGCTGATTTCTGTTCCGGCAACTTCAGCATTGGGACAGCTAAAAGGTTCAGACTCCATTTTTGAGATTTATACAGAAAGCTATGGAGAAAATCCTATCGTGATTATGGGAGCCGGAGCGGGAGCACAGGTAACAGCAAGAGGCGTATTCGGAGATATTTTGAGAGTAAGTGAAACAAAATAAAAACTAATGTAAAAATCTGGCAATATAACAGTGTACCAATGATGGTTATTACCGTTCTGGGCAAAATGAAGAATCTCATTGTTATATTGTTAGACTGCTACATTGGTAAATTGACAAATTAAAACTATATGGAAAATTTTGAAACATCAGCAATAAGAACACAAACGGAGCGAACACAGTTTGATGAACATTCTACTCCGCTATATCTTACATCCAGCTTTATTTTTCAGGATGCTGAAGATATGAGAGCGAGTTTTGCAGAAGAAAAACCTAAAAACCTCTACAGCCGTTTTTCTAATCCGAACGTAACAGAATTTACAGAGAAGATCGCAAAAATGGAAGGAGCAGAAACCGGATATGCATTTGCAACAGGAATGGCTGCTATTTATTCAACATTTGCCGCATTGTTAAGCGCAGGAGATCATATTGTAAGCTGTCAGTCGGTATTCGGTTCTACCCATACATTGTTTACGAAGTATTTTCCGAAATGGAATATCGAAACAACCTATTTCAAAGCCGAAGATGCAGAAAACGTTGAAAAACTGATTAAACCCAATACAAAAGTCCTATACCTCGAAACCCCTACCAATCCGGCCATTGAAATCCTGGATCTTGAATTTTTCGGGAAAATTGCAAAGAAACATAATCTTATTTTTATTGTAGATAACTGTTTTGCAACTCCTTATCTTCAGCAGCCCGTTAAATATGGTGCGGATGTTGTTGTACATTCTGCGACGAAGCTGATTGACGGACAGGGAAGAGTGCTAGGAGGCATAGCAGTAGGAAAAGCGGAACTGATCAGGGAAATTTATCTCTTTGCAAGAAATACCGGGCCTGCATTATCACCTTTCAATGCATGGGTTTTATCAAAGAGCCTGGAAACATTGGCGATCCGTGTGGAGAAACACTGTGAAAATGCATTGAAAGTAGCAGAATTTCTGGAAAGCCACCCCAATGTAGAACTGGTAAAATATCCGTTCCTGAAATCTCACCCGAGCTACGAGATAGCTAAGAAACAAATGAAGCTTGGAGGTAATATTGTCGCTTTTGAAATTAAAGGAGGCATAGAAGGCGGAAGAAACTTTCTTAATAAGATAAAAATGTGCTCGCTTTCTGCAAACCTCGGGGATACAAGAACAATCGTCACTCATCCGGCATCTACAACACACTCGAAACTGACTGATGAAGAAAGAAACGAAGTAGGAATTACAGCAGGCCTGGTGCGTTGTTCAGTTGGTTTAGAGAATATAGATGATATTATCGCAGACTTAAAACAGGCATTAGGTTAATCAGACAGAGAGCCCCGAAGGGCGATTTAACACAAAACAGGACGCAGTCCTGCCATTCTCATCAAAACAAGAGACTATGACCAATATAGAATCACTAAACAAAGCCCTTAATGAACGTATCCTCGTCCTCGATGGGGCAATGGGTACCATGCTTCAGCGGTACAAGTTCGAGGAAGAAGATTACCGTGGTGAACGCTTCAAAGATTGGAAATATCCGGTGAAAGGAAATAATGACCTGCTTTCCCTGACACAGCCTCAGGCTATAGAAGAAGTTCATAAAAAATACCTGGAGGCCGGTGCCGATATCATTGAAACCAATACATTCTCAGGAACTACGATTGCCATGGCAGATTATCACATGGAAGAACTCGTTTATGAGCTGAACTATGAATCCGCAAAGATTGCCAGAAAAGCCTGTGATGAATATACAGCAAAAAATCCTGATAAACCAAGATTCGTAGCAGGATCTATCGGACCTACCAACAGAACGGCAAGCTTAAGTCCTGATGTTAACGATCCGGGATACAGAGCTATTACTTTTGAAGAATTGCGGGTAGCATACAAACAGCAGTGTGAAGCTCTGTTAGATGGCGGCTCTGACATCCTTTTGGTAGAAACCATCTTTGATACACTCAATGCTAAAGCAGCTTTATTTGCGATCGATGAGCTACAGGAAGAAAGAGGAATTGAAATTCCTATCATGGTTTCAGGAACAATAACCGATGCCTCAGGAAGAACATTGAGCGGACAAACAGCAGAAGCCTTTCTCATTTCGGTTTCCCATCTGAATTTATTAAGTGTGGGATTCAATTGTGCATTGGGAGCAGATCAATTAACACCTTACCTGGAAACACTAGCCCACAATTCAGAATTCTATGTTTCAGCCTATCCCAATGCAGGCTTGCCCAATGCATTCGGGAAATATGATGAAACACCGGAAGATATGGCAAGGCAGATTAAGGAATATGTAGAAAAAGGTTTGATCAATATTATCGGAGGATGCTGCGGAACAACTCCCGAACATATAAAAGCAATTGCTGATCTGGTAGAAAAATATGAGCCGAGAAAATTGAGGAAATTAGTATGATTTAATAGATTTTTTTAATTAAATCAAAGATGTAGGCTGGCTTATAAATATTAATTTTAAATAAACCACAAAATTTAATGTAATGGAAAAGCCGATTTACTTGAAAGATCCAGAAGATGCTAAACTGTTTAATGAATTAAGAAAGAAAGTGAACCAACGTGTAGAAGCCATTCCTGAAAACAGGGATATTTATATTCAGATCAAAGCAGTTATTCTGCCGTTGAGTTATGTTGGGTTATATTTATTGGCTGTTTTAAATGCAGAAAAGCATTGGCTTTATATATTGAGTTTTATTCTGATGGGAATCTTTCTGGTCCTGATTTATTTAAATCTAATTCATGAAGCAGCTCATAATAACATCTATAAAAGCAAAAAACTGAACTGGCTGGTCTTACACATCTTTGACTTCGTAGGGGCCAATTCCTACATCTGGAAAAAAAGGCATATTGTAAGTCACCATGCATATCCTAATGTGGATGGATGGGATACAGATATAGAGCAAAGCGGTTTGTTATTAATCGTTCCATGGATCAAAGCCAAAGGGATTCAGAAATATCAGCATAAGTTTTTCTTTTTAGTATACCCGTTGTATTTGTTCAACTGGATGTTTATAAGAGACTTTAGAGATTTCTTTGATAAAGATAGAGTGATTTTAAAAACACAAGGCAGCATACCTGTTGTAGAAAAAATAAAAATGGTGGGTTATAAACTATTTTACTTTTTTTATCAGATTGTAGTTCCTGTTGTGTTCTTTAAAGTATCAATAGGCTTAGCATTAGGAGCCTGGTTTTTACAAGTGATATCAGCAAGTATCTTTGCTTTGTTTGTGCTTTTGCCTTTACACCCGCTACCGGATAACGCTTTTCCGAAATTAAGTAAAGATAACGGACTTCCGTTTAGCTGGCTTCGTCACCAGCTGGAAGTGACTAATGATTTAAAAGAAAATAACTGGTTGGTAAGAAATGTATTGGGGAACTTTAATTTCCATGTTGCCCATCATCTTTTTCCCAATTACAGTTATATGTATTATAATGAAATCACGGAGGAAATTGAAAAATTTGCCAAAGAACATGGGCTGGCGTATAAAAGATTTCCGTTGATGACTGCTTTAAGCAAGCATAGAGATTTATTGAAGCAGAATGCCAATAATGCCTACTATATTTTAGAAGAATAAAAAATTGATGAAATATTTAAGATTATCAGGCCTTGAGCCTCTGATCATAACACCGGAGAGTAATTTCATCAACGTTGGTGAAAGAACTAATGTTGCCGGTTCCAAAAAATTTTTAAGACTTATTAAAGAGGAAAAATTCTCTGAAGCATTAGATATTGCCCGCCATCAGGTAGAAGGAGGGGCACAGATTCTTGATGTAAATTTTGATGACGGATTGATCGACGGAAAAGCTTCCATGATCAAATTTCTGAATTTAATTGCCTCCGAACCGGATATTGCGAGAATTCCAATCATGGTAGATTCCTCCAAATGGGAGATTCTGGAAGCAGGTCTTCAGGTGGCACAAGGAAAATGTGTGGTGAATTCCATCAGCCTGAAAGAAGGTGAGGAAGAATTTATCAAACACGCAAAAGCAATCAAAAGATATGGGGCAGCAGTCATCGTAATGGCATTTGATGAGGTAGGACAGGCAGATAGTCTTGAACGGAGGATTGAAATCTCAAAGAGATCTTATGATATCCTGGTTAATCAGGTGAAATTTCCTGCAGAAGATATCATTTTTGATTTAAATATTTTCCCGGTGGCAACAGGAATGGATGAGCATAGAAGAAATGCGATCGATTTTATCGAAGCTACGCGCTGGGTAAGACAAAACCTTCCTTATGCCTCTGTGAGCGGAGGAGTCAGCAATGTTTCTTTTTCATTCCGTGGAAATGACACCGTAAGAGAAGCAATGCATTCCGTATTCCTTTATCATGCCATTCAGGCAGGAATGAACATTGGAATTGTAAATCCTGCTATGCTGGAAGTGTACGACGAAATCAATAAAGAATTACTGGAGCTCGTAGAAGACGTTATTCTGGATAGGAGAGAAGACGCTACAGAAAGGCTTCTTGAGTATTCAGAGAAGCATAAATCAGTAAAAAAAGAGAAAACTGAAGATTTAGAATGGAGAAGTTATCCTCTTCAGGAAAGGATCACCCATGCCCTGGTGAAAGGGATTGATCGCTTTATTGAAGATGATGTGGAAGAAGCCAGACAACAGGCCGAAAAGCCACTGCATGTTATTGAAATTAATCTGATGACGGGAATGGGAGTTGTAGGGGATTTATTTGGAAGCGGAAAAATGTTTCTTCCCCAGGTGGTAAAGTCTGCAAGAGTAATGAAAAAAGCAGTTGCTTATTTACAACCTTTTATAGAAGCAGAAAAAGACAATACAAAACCTGCTAATGGAAAAATTTTAATGGCTACTGTAAAAGGCGATGTTCATGATATCGGAAAAAATATTGTGAGTGTTGTTTTAGGCTGTAACAATTATGAAATCGTTGATCTTGGGGTGATGGTTCCTGCCGAAAAAATTATTCAGACTGCCATTGAAGAAAAAGTAGATGTGATTGGACTAAGCGGATTGATTACCCCAAGTCTGGATGAAATGGTATATATCGCATCAGAATTAGAAAGACAAAACCTGGATTTCCCGTTATTGATAGGTGGTGCCACCACTTCAAAAGCACATACCGCCGTGAAAATCGATTTAAAATATAAGAATGCTGTAGTTCACGTTAATGATGCATCAAGAGCAGTAAATGTGGTAAGTTCCCTATTGGGGGACAGAAATAAAGAGTATGTTTCTGACCTGAAGAATGACTATTCGGATTTCAGAGAGAAGTTCCTGAGCAGGCAGGTTGATAAAGATTACGTTTCCATTGAAGAAGCAAGAGAAAATAAATTCAAAATAGACTGGGAAAACGAAGAAATTTTTACACCGAATAAATTAGGGATAACCGTAATCGAAAATCAGGATTTGAGAGAACTATTGCCCTTTATAGACTGGTCTCCGTTCTTCAGAAGCTGGGATCTTCATGGGAAATACCCGAATATCTTAGAAGATGAGGTGGTAGGAGTACAGGCAAAGGAGCTTTTCAAAGATGCACAGGTTATCTTAAATAGGATTCTTGACGAAAAGCTATTAACAGCAAAAGCCATTTTTGGAATTTTCAAAGCTAATTCCAATGAAACCGATGATATCATAATTTTTGATGAAAATAATAATGAGCAGGCTAGATTTTTAACCTTAAGGCAACAAGCTCAAAGATCAAAAGGAAAAGATTATCTGGCATTAAGTGATTTTATTGCACCGCAAAGTTCCGGTAAAACTGATTATATGGGAGTGTTTTGCGTCACAACAGGTTTCGGAACAGATGAACTGGCAGAAGAATATGAAAAGGCCAATGATGATTACAACGCTATTATGGTAAAAGCGCTGGCAGACCGTTTTGCAGAAGCCTATGCAGAATTTCTACACAAAAAAGTAAGAACAGAATACTGGGGATATGCTAACCAGGAAAACTTAAGTAATGAAGAGCTTATTGCTGAAAAATATAAAGGAATCCGTCCTGCGCCGGGATATCCGGCTTGCCCGGACCATCTGGAAAAGAAAACCATCTGGGATCTTTTAAAAGTAGAAGAAAATACAGGGGTTTTTCTTACCGAAAGTTTGGCAATGTTTCCAACAGCATCAGTTTCCGGTTACTATTTCGGTAGTCCCCGTGCAAAATATTTTGGTTTAGGAAAAATTACGGAAGATCAGCTTGAAGATTACGCAGCAAGAAGAGGTTGTAGTATTCAGGAAGCTGGAAAATGGTTGTCACCCAATTTAGCAGATTAAATTAGATATGAAGATAACAGAACACATAAAAAATGCTAACGGAAAAACTTTATTTTCTCTAGAAGTTGTTCCGCCACAAAAGGGAATTGGTATTGAAGATTTGTACACGAATATTGATCCGTTGATGGAATTCAAACCACCATTTATCGACGTTACCACTTCAAGAGAAGAATATATCTATATCGATAAAGGAAATGGACTGATGGAACGCCGCATCACAAGGATGCGTCCCGGAACCCTTGGTATTTGTGCAGCGATTCAGCATAAATATAATGTGGATACTGTTCCGCACCTATTGTGTGGTGGCTTTACCAAAGAAGAAACAGAATATCTTCTGGTAGACTGTATGTACCTTGGTATTGATAATGTAATGGCATTAAGAGGAGATGCGATGAAAGGGCATCAGTATTTTGAACCAACCCAGGGCGGCCATGCGAGTGCGATGGAGCTTGTGAACCAGATTAATGACCTCGGAAGAGGGAAATACCTTCACAATGAAGAACAGGTTTGTGACGAACTCAACAAATTCTGCATCGGAGTTGCCGGATATCCCGAAAAGCATATGGAAGCTCCCTCCATGAATTATGACTTGAAATGGCTGAAGCAAAAAGTGGATGCCGGAGCAGATTATATTGTCACCCAAATGTTTTTTGACAATAAAAAGTATATCGAATTCGTTCAGAAAGCAAGGGAAATGGGAATTACCGTTCCTATCATTCCGGGAATTAAACCGATTGCAACAAAGAGACATTTGAAAATCCTGCCACAGGTTTTTAAAATAGATCTCCCTGAAGAACTGATCAACGAAGTAGAAAACGCAAAAAATAATGAAGCTGTAAAGCAGATAGGAATAGAATGGGCAATTACCCAATGTAAAGAATTACTCAATTTTGGAGTTCCTGTTTTGCATTTCTATTCCATGGGGAAAAGCGATAATATTAAAAAAATAGCCGGTGAGCTATTCTAATAAAAGTACCAGAAATGAAGGAATCCCTGTCTTAACCGGCAGGGTTTTTATTTTTTCTGAATCCAATACAAAAAACATAAATAGACAGATAAAAAATCCGAAGACTATCCACTGCTAGAAAAAATCAATAAAGTTGATTTCACCTTCGTCTCCTCAAAATATAACAGCAAACTAATAGAAATCTTTACGTCAAATAATATCGGGCTTTCCAAAAAGTAAACTGAATCTTTAGTTAATCAAAAACATCAATAACTCCCAGCTTCCAGCATTCATCTTCCCTACTAAAGAATGGTATGCCTCTCAAACTCCTTATTCCTGTCAAACAAATACCGGTAAGTAGCCAATTTTCTGGTTACTGTGGTATCAAGCATTTCCGCAATCTTAATCATTTTCGGATTAAAATCACCAATCCACTGAAGTTCAGTAATCGTAAAATCGGTATGCCTTCTCAAATGTTGTGTACCTTCCCAAATCATATAACCGTCTATTCCCCTTTTTTGCCATTCCGGAACCACACCAAATACGAGCCCCACCATTTTTTCATTTTTTTTGAACCGCTTTAACCATAGAAACTGAAGTTTTTCGAACATTCCTAGTTTTCCATTTAAATATTTTAACCATTGATTCAGATCAGGCAGATTGATCCACATAGCGATAGGCTTTTCATTTTCATAAACAAACCAGGAAATATGCTCATTGATAATGGGTTTCATTTTATTGAACATTCTTAAAACTTTTGCTTCTTCCAATTGTTTTCCTTCCCCATGAGATGCCCAGGCTTTGTTATAAATTTCTGTAAAGTCCTTAGCAAACTTCCCAAGATTATTTTTTTTCATAGGTTTTGCCAAAATAGCAGGGTTTCTTCGGTTTCTTTCATGGGCAATAGTGAAGACCCTTGAAACTTCTGCAAATATAGACCTCGTAAAGCAAAGTTGTTCAAAGTAAATCTGAAATCCATAATTTTCAAAAAGATCTTTATAGTAAGGAAAATTATAGTTCATTCCATACAGAGGTTCAGTAAACCCTTCAATCAGAAGTCCCCAGAACTTATCCCGCTCTCCGAAGTTGATTGGCCCGTCCATTGCCTCCATTCCTCTTTCCTGAAGCCAGTTTTTACAGTAATCGAAAATAAAATTGGCGGTTTCCTGGTCATTGATGCAATCAAAGAATCCCAATCCTCCGGTAGGTTGTTTTTGCTGATAATTAGGACTGATAAAAACGGCAACTTTTCCTACTGTTTTGTTATTGTTTTTGAATAGAAATCTTTTGCATGCTCCTTCTCTGAAAAATTTATTTTTTTCCGGATCAAAAATATCCTCAATATCGCGGTCTAGGGGGCGTATATAGTTTTTGTCGTTTTGATAAAGTTGTGCCGGAAATTCCAGAAATTCCCTTTTTTGGTCTTTGCTTTGTACTTCTGCGACAATAATCATAGGCTTTCTTAATCAGAGTAGGTTATAAAAGATAATGTTTTCGTCCCAATTGAATACAGAGGAACAGATATTATCCGTATTTTTGCTGCAAATTAAATAAAAATGGTTGATTTTACTGATAACGACGATGATATTTTCACAGGAAAAGAACATACGCCTATAAGGGAAGATGCTTTTGATAAATCGCCACAGGAAAAAATAGAAAAGATTACCGAGCTTTTCGGAGAGATTATGGAAACCCTGGGATTAGATATGACAGATGATTCTTTGAAAGATTCTCCAAAACGGGTAGCCAAAATGTATGTCAATGAAATTTTTGGAGGGCTTCTTCCTGAAAACAAACCGGGGATATCTACTTTTTCCAATAAATATAAATATCGTCAGATGTTGGTGGAGAAGGATATCACTGTATATTCTTTCTGCGAACACCACTTTTTGCCCATTATAGGAAGGGCCCATGTTGCCTATATTTCAAATGGCGAAGTTATTGGTTTATCTAAAATCAATAGGATTGTTGACTATTACGCGAAAAGACCCCAGGTTCAGGAAAGATTGACAATGCAGATAGTAGCCGCTTTAAAAGAAGCATTGGGTACAAAAGATGTGGCATGTATTATTGACGCCAAGCACCTTTGCGTAAACTGCAGAGGAATAAAAGATACAGCAAGCTCTACGATTACAGCAGAATTAAGTGGTATCTTCAGAACGAACCCAATTACAAGGCAGGAATTTTTACATTATGTAGGAAGCCATGCAAAACTAGACTAGTCCATGAACTACCAGATCCTTAAAAATATTATAGATGCAGAACTTCAGAGATTCCAGACGATTTCTGAAGAAGAATGGGAGTATAAAGCCGCCCCTGAAAAATGGTCTAAAAAAGAAATTATAGGCCACCTTTGTGACAGTGCTTTTACAAATATCCGTAGATTTGTAGTCACTCAATATAAAGAGAACGAGAATATCGTATATGATCAGAATATTTGGGTAAAGGCCCAGAACTATCAGAACATTCCCATTTCCGAATTGATTAATCTTTGGAAAGCGTTGAATGATCAGATTGTTCATGTTGTAGAAAATATTCCCGATGAAGCACTGCAAAGAACCTGCGATACTACCAAAACAGAACTTCAAAGGTTTACCCTGGAGTTTATCATTAAGGATTATGTAGATCATTTGCAGCATCACTTAAAAGCGATTTAATGATGATAAAATTTAAAAAAGTTTCATATAAAATTTTTATCACGACAATTATTTGTTGTGTCGGATTTTTATTTTAACTAATTTTTGAATCTTAAAACTATTGAATCTTTTAATAAAAAATAAATGCAACTAAAAATATATAACTCGCTTACAGCGGAAAAAGAAATATTCAAACCGATCTTGGAAGGAAACGTAGGAATGTACGTCTGCGGACCTACTGTGTATAGTAATGTGCATCTGGGGAACGTTAGGACCTTTCTTTCCTTCGATTTTATCTACCGTACCTTAATGCATTTAGGATACAAAGTAAGATATGTAAGAAACATCACCGATGCCGGACACCTTACTGATGACGGAAATGTAGATAACGACAGATTCGTAAAACAAACCAGACTGGAAAAGCTGGAACCTATGGAAATTGTTCAGAAATATACAGTAGATTTCCATAAGGTCTTAGATATGTTCAATTTGCTTCCTCCAAATATTGAGCCTACAGCAACAGGACATATCGTAGAACAGATTGAGCTGACCCAAAAATTAATAGACACAGGTTTCGCTTACGAAAGCAATGGTTCCGTATACTTCGATGTATTGGAATACAATAAAAGAGGGTTAAACTATGGTGAACTTTCAAAACGCAATATTGAAGAGCTTTTTGCCAATACCCGTGATCTTGACGGACAAGGAGAGAAGAAGAATCCACAGGATTTTGCCCTTTGGAAAAAAGCATCTCCAGCCCACATTATGAGATGGAACTCGCCTTGGGGAGAAGGTTTTCCGGGATGGCACCTTGAATGTACTGCAATGAGTACAAAATATCTGGGTGAAACTTTCGATATCCATGGTGGAGGGATGGACCTGAAGTTCCCACATCATGAATGTGAAATTGCCCAGGGGAAAGCTTGCAATGGTGCTGCTCCGGTACATTATTGGATGCATGCCAATATGCTGACGATGAATTCCCAGCGTATGAGTAAATCTACAGGAAACTATATTCTTCCGATGCAGTTGGTAACAGGAGAAAATGACTTTTTTGAAAAGCCTTTCCATCCGTCAATTGTACGTTTTTGCTTCCTGCAGGCCCATTACAGAAGTGTTTTAGACATTTCCAATGATGCAATGATCGCCAGCGAAAAAGGATTTATCAGATTGATGGAAGCTGTGAAAGTATTGAACTCCATTATCCCTGACGAAAGCAAACAATCAGGGTTCAGCCTTACAGAATGGAAGAAAAAATGTTATGACGCATTAACAGATGATTTCAACTCTCCAATCCTGATCGCTCATTTATTTGAAGCCGTAAAATATATTTTTGCTTTAAATGATGGCAAAGAAACGATTTCAACAACAGATCTTGAAGATCTAAAGTCAACATTGAATGCCTTTATCTTCGATGTTCTGGGATTACAAACTGTAGAGGAAAACAATAACGAAAAATTGGATCAAACCTTAAAAGTTTTAATTGAGCTAAGAAATCAGGCAAGAAAATCCAAAAACTTCGAACTTTCAGACCAGATCAGAGACAAGTTGCTTGCTGAAGGGATAGAATTAAAAGATGGTAGAGATGGAACATCCTATGTTCTGAATTAAAAATAAACGTTTAGTTTTATAAAAATTCCGTAAGAGTCTGTGATTTAGGATTCTTACGGAATTTTTTTATTCTATTTAGAATTTAACCTTACTCAGATAAGAAATTCAGGCTCTCTCAACTCAAATTTGCATCTTTATTCCTATTTCCTTATAGTATCTCCATATAAATAAGTGTGGAAAATCAAGCAATACATGTATGATATTACTAACTGTAATGCTGAATTTATTCTTATCACAGATCTATTTCTTTGTATTATTTATCTTCTTATTGCAGGCCATTGTTCCACTATCATCTTAATGAGCTAGCATTCTACTTCGTATTTATAAAAATTAGGCCTATCTAATGAATTGCGTGGACCTTAGCTGCTAACATATAGCTCGTTTAGCTTTCCTCCCCGAACCAACTCTCCACATTCCTCTGTGCCAATCCGTGTAATCTGTGGTGAAATAAAATAGCAATGTCTTTTTTCATTACGATATCAATATGTTTTGGCTAAGGCCAGTGGAATCTTATGGTTATTGATCCCGGGCTAAAGCCGGGCCTATTGAATAGGTATATTTATAATATTCTCAAAACTTAAAAACAATGATTAATTTACATCCAGCCGTCATTGATAAAAAAATACTCCAACTTTTAATTTTCCAATTGCCCCCTTTAAACATTTGTTTATAATTTTATCGCTAATTGCCAGCCTTTTAGCTTAAAATAGGAATTGGAAATGAATTTTATGTTAACTAGACTTGTTTTGCGTTGTATAAAGTTGTTATCTTTGCCCCACTGAAAACGAGAGAGTATCAGTCAAGCGCAGAAGAGCTTTTAGATAAGCAAGGAACATTATTTACTTTATAAGATAAAGACAAAAAAACTTTAAATTTTTTAACAAAAAAGATTGTGAGTTAAAATAAAGTTTCTATCTTTGCAGTCCGAATAAATCGGAGCGCAGGAGTAGGGGGTGATTGAGGTTTTGAGAAGAATTAAGGTTACTTAAAAAACTTTAAAATTTTCTTTAGGAACATTTGGTCATTACAAAATAAAGTTTTACTTTTGCACTCGCAAATACGGAGCGGATAGACAGAAAGATTGCTTCGTTAAAAAGCGGAAGATATAAAGATCATTGACATACAATATAACAACCAAGTAAGGAAAAACTAAAGCGTTAAAAACTTTGAGTGAGTCAGACAAACATACAATGGAGAGTTTGATCCTGGCTCAGGATGAACGCTAGCGGGAGGCCTAACACATGCAAGCCGAGCGGTAGATTGCTTTCGGGCAATTGAGAGCGGCGTACGGGTGCGGAACACGTGTGCAACCTGCCTTTATCTGGGGGATAGCCTTTCGAAAGGAAGATTAATACCCCATAATATAAGAGACGGCATCGTTTTTTATTGAAAACTCCGGTGGATAGAGATGGGCACGCGCAAGATTAGATAGTTGGTGAGGTAACGGCTCACCAAGTCGACGATCTTTAGGGGGCCTGAGAGGGTGATCCCCCACACTGGTACTGAGACACGGACCAGACTCCTACGGGAGGCAGCAGTGAGGAATATTGGACAATGGGTGAAAGCCTGATCCAGCCATCCCGCGTGAAGGACGACGGCCCTATGGGTTGTAAACTTCTTTTGTATAGGGATAAACCTTTCCACGAGTGGAAAGCTGAAGGTACTATACGAATAAGCACCGGCTAACTCCGTGCCAGCAGCCGCGGTAATACGGAGGGTGCAAGCGTTATCCGGATTTATTGGGTTTAAAGGGTCCGTAGGCTGATTTGTAAGTCAGTGGTGAAATCTCACAGCTTAACTGTGAAACTGCCATTGATACTGCAAGTCTTGAGTGTTGTTGAAGTAGCTGGAATAAGTAGTGTAGCGGTGAAATGCATAGATATTACTTAGAACACCAATTGCGAAGGCAGGTTACTAAGCAACAACTGACGCTGATGGACGAAAGCGTGGGGAGCGAACAGGATTAGATACCCTGGTAGTCCACGCCGTAAACGATGCTAACTCGTTTTTGGGATGTAAGTTTCAGAGACTAAGCGAAAGTGATAAGTTAGCCACCTGGGGAGTACGAACGCAAGTTTGAAACTCAAAGGAATTGACGGGGGCCCGCACAAGCGGTGGATTATGTGGTTTAATTCGATGATACGCGAGGAACCTTACCAAGGCTTAAATGGGAAATGACAGGCTTAGAAATAGGCTTTTCTTCGGACATTTTTCAAGGTGCTGCATGGTTGTCGTCAGCTCGTGCCGTGAGGTGTTAGGTTAAGTCCTGCAACGAGCGCAACCCCTGTCACTAGTTGCCATCATTAAGTTGGGGACTCTAGTGAGACTGCCTACGCAAGTAGAGAGGAAGGTGGGGATGACGTCAAATCATCACGGCCCTTACGCCTTGGGCCACACACGTAATACAATGGCCGGTACAGAGGGCAGCTACACAGCGATGTGATGCAAATCTCGAAAGCCGGTCTCAGTTCGGATTGGAGTCTGCAACTCGACTCTATGAAGCTGGAATCGCTAGTAATCGCGCATCAGCCATGGCGCGGTGAATACGTTCCCGGGCCTTGTACACACCGCCCGTCAAGCCATGGAAGTCTGGGGTACCTGAAGTCGGTGACCGTAAAAGGAGCTGCCTAGGGTAAAACAGGTAACTAGGGCTAAGTCGTAACAAGGTAGCCGTACCGGAAGGTGCGGCTGGAACATCTCATTTTAGAGCGTTGAAGAACGTTAAACAAAATTAGTGTCCTAGAGACACAGTACTTACTTAAAGTAAAGCTTTAGTTTTTTGTTTGGTTGGTTATATTATAAATACACAACCCACTAGAAATTAGTAAAGGGATTGAGACAAAGAGGCAAGATAAAAGAAGGAAGCGCAGTCTGATATCTAATATCTGAAATCTGTTAGTCTAACAGACAGTCTCGTAGCTCAGCTGGTTAGAGCGCTACACTGATAATGTAGAGGTCGGCAGTTCGAGCCTGCCCGAGACTACTAATTAAGGCGGCTGGCAAATAGCTTATAGCAGATGGCAAGAAAGCCAAAAGCAAGAAGCAAATCGCTAGAAGCACCTAGAGGGGGAATTAGCTCAGCTGGCTAGAGCGCCTGCCTTGCACGCAGGAGGTCAAGGGTTCGACTCCCTTATTCTCCACATAGTGGATGGTTTAGTTTTAAACAAGCAGATAGAGCCAAAAACAATATTTGCGAATTAAACTTGAAATAGCAATTAAGATCATTGACATTAACGGTAAAGACATCACAAAGAGAAAACCGAGCGCATAAAGCGCTTGAGTAACCAAAAATAGGAAAGAAATCGTTAAGGGCGTATGGCGGATGCCTAGGCTTTCAGAGGCGACGAAGGACGTGGTAAGCTGCGAAAAGCTACGGGGATTGGCACACACGAATTGATCCGTAGATATCCGAATGGGGCAACCCAATACATTGAAGATGTATTACCTCGTAAGAGGGGCAAACCCGGAGAACTGAAACATCTAAGTACCCGGAGGAAAAGAAATCGAAGAGATTCCGTAAGTAGTGGCGAGCGAAAGCGGATTAGCCCAAAAGTCTTTATATATTTAGAAGAATGTTCTGGAAAGAACAGCCATAGACGGTGATAGCCCGGTATTCGAAAGGTATATTTGGATGATAAATGAGTAGGGCGGGACACGTGAAATCCTGTCTGAATATGGGGGGACCATCCTCCAAGGCTAAATACTCCTGAAAGACCGATAGTGAACAAGTACTGTGAAGGAAAGGTGAAAAGCACTTCGAATAGAAGGGTGAAATAGAACCTGAAACCGTACGCCTACAAGCGGTCGGAGCAGCGTAAAGCTGTGACGGCGTGCCTTTTGCATAATGAGCCTACGAGTTAATTTTACTAGCGAGGTTAAGTAATTAAGTTACGGAGCCGGAGCGAAAGCGAGTCTGAATAGGGCGGATAGTTAGTAGGATTAGACGCGAAACCTTGTGATCTACCCATGGGCAGGTTGAAGCTCTGGTAACACAGAGTGGAGGACCGAACCGGTTGACGTTGAAAAGTCTTCGGATGACCTGTGGGTAGGGGTGAAAGGCCAATCAAACTGGGAGATAGCTCGTACTCTCCGAAATGCATTTAGGTGCAGCGTCGCAACAAAGTTTATTAGAGGTAGAGCTACTGATTGGATGCGGGGGTTTCACCGCCTACCAATTCCTGACAAACTCCGAATGCTAATAAATGTTTTGCGGCAGTGAGGGCATGGGTGCTAAGGTCCATGTCCGAGAGGGAAAGAACCCAGACCAACAGCTAAGGTCCCCAAATATATGTTAAGTTGAAGCAACGCGGTTGGACTGCATTGACAGCTAGGATGTTGGCTTGGAAGCAGCCATTCATTTAAAGAGTGCGTAACAGCTCACTAGTCGAGCGGTCCGGCATGGATAATAATCGGGCATAAACATATTACCGAAGCTATGGATTTATATTTTATAATATATCTGGTAGGAGAGCATTCTATTTGCGCCGAAGCAGTACTGTGAGGTATTGTGGAGCGGATAGAAAAGAAAATGTAGGCATAAGTAACGATAAAGGGGGCGAGAAACCCCCTCACCGAAAGACCAAGGCTTCCTCAGCCATGCTAATCAGCTGAGGGTTAGTCGGGACCTAACGCGAACCCGAAAGGGGTAGTGGATGGACACAGGGTTAATATTCCCTGACTTGCTCACGATAAAAGGGGACGGTTGGATGTATCTGCTGGAGACTGACGGAATAGTCAAGGCCTAGCCTTCGGGCGAAGCTGCTGTAGAGTAATCTGATCCAAGAAAAGCCGAAGTGAAGCAACCCGTACCAAAACCGACACAGGTGGTCGAGGAGAGAATCCTAAGGTGCTCGAGTGAGTCGTGGCTAAGGAACTAGGCAAAATAGTCTCGTAACTTCGGAAGAAGAGACGCCTCCCTCCGGGGAGGCCGCAGTGAAGAGGCCCAGGCGACTGTTTATCAAAAACACAGGACTCTGCTAAATCGAAAGATGCTGTATAGGGTCTGACACCTGCCCGGTGCTGGAAGGTTAAGGAAGGTGCTTAGCGTAAGCGAAGGCATTAACTGAAGCCCCAGTAAACGGCGGCCGTAACTATAACGGTCCTAAGGTAGCGAAATTCCTTGTCGGGTAAGTTCCGACCTGCACGAATGGTGTAACGATCTGGGCACTGTCTCAGCCACGAGCTCGGTGAAATTGTAGTATCGGTGAAGATGCCGATTACCCGCAATGGGACGAAAAGACCCTGTGAACCTTTACTATAACTTCGTATTGACTTTGAGTAAGTAATGTGTAGGATAGGTGGGAGGCTTTGAAGCAGGCACGCTAGTGTTTGTGGAGCCGTCGTTGAAATACCACCCTTTACTTACTTGGAGCCTAACTTCCTATGGAAGGACATTGCGTGGTGGGTAGTTTGACTGGGGTGGTCGCCTCCAAAAGAGTAACGGAGGCTTTCAAAGGTACCCTCAGCACGCTTGGTAACCGTGCGTAGAGTGTAATGGCATAAGGGTGCTTGACTGTGAGACCAACAAGTCGATCAGGTGCGAAAGCAGGACATAGTGATCCGGTGGTTCCGTATGGAAGGGCCATCGCTCATAGGATAAAAGGTACTCCGGGGATAACAGGCTAGTCTCCCCCAAGAGCTCACATCGACGGGGAGGTTCGGCACCTCGATGTCGGCTCGTCACATCCTGGGGCTGGAGAAGGTCCCAAGGGTTGGGCTGTTCGCCCATTAAAGTGGCACGCGAGCTGGGTTCAGAACGTCGTGAGACAGTTCGGTCTCTATCTATTGCGGGCGTTAGATGTTTGAGAGGGCTTGATTCTAGTACGAGAGGACCGAATTGAACAAACCTCTGGTGTATCAGTTGTACCGCCAGGTGCACCGCTGAGTAGCTACGTTTGGAAGAGATAAGCACTGAAAGCATATAAGTGCGAAACTCGCCTCAAGATGAGACATCTTTTAAGGGTCGTTGTAGATGACAACGTTGATAGGCTATAGGTGTAAAGGCAGTAATGTCATAGCCGAGTAGTACTAATTACCCGTAGATTTATAGCCTATGGTTGCTATAAAATTATCATATTAAACATATAATAAATGACAAGTACTTTATGCGCAGTAAAGGTTTTGTCTTTGTGAGAGTTTTTATCGCTTAAAACCGCAAATGGCAGTAAGCAGTTAGCGATTGGCAAAAAAGCCAAAAGCCAGCAGCAAATAGCCAGATGCTATATACCTTCTTTAGGGTGGTTTTAGCGGTGGGGCTCACCTGTTCCCATTCCGAACACAGAAGTTAAGCCCACCAGCGCCGATGGTACTGCTAACGCGGGAGAGTAGGCCGCCGCCAGTTTTTATTTTATTTTAAAAGTCTCATACAGTAATGTGTGAGACTTTTTTTGTTATAGACCCATCCCATCTATATTATATCTATCCCACGCCTATGTACCTGGAACTATCCCTGCACTTATACAGGGTGAAGAGTGAGAAACAGATAATAGATAATAGATAATAGATAATAGATAATAGATAATAGATAATAGATAATAGATAATAGATAATAGATAATAGATTCCGGATAGTGAATAGGTTTTGGCTAAAGCCTGGGGAATTTTATGGTTTTTATTGAGCACGGGCTAAAGCCCGTGGCTATTGAATAGCTGTGCTCATCATATCTTTTTCTAAACATTAAAGCATATCCGTATATTCCTTGACCTTTTCCCAACCCAAATCTCCACATTCCTCTGTGTCAATCCGTGTAATCCATGGTGAGATAAAATAGCAATGCTTTTTCCATTATGGGTTTATCACTAGCTTTATTTAGCACGGGTCGTTATTTATAATAAAACCCGCAAATCTGAATAGAAATTGCGGGTCTAATTTAACATTCCTAGCTCTGGTAGCCCAGTAATTTTCTGATCTGATAGAAGAATCTTTCAATAAGTCTTAAATCCTGGGTAACGATTTCAGCATTTCCTCTAAGCTCTTTATCGAAAACCAGTGTTTGGTTATAGCTTGTTTTAAGACCTTTGGGAAGGATGACATCCACATAATAATTTCCTTTGTCATCGGGTATAAGAGAAATATTCTGAACTTTTCCTTCTATAATACCGTATTCCTGAAATCGGTAATTATCGAGTTTTATCAAAACTTTTTCACCAGGGACAATCTTACCGGAATTAGTTGACGGTACAGACATCCTGCCTACCAGCTTTTCTTTTTTCTCAGGTAAAATTGATAAGATAGGATCTCCTGCTTTTACAAACTGATTCTCTCCGAAAAATTGCTGAAAACTGGCCACGCCATCTGTAGAAGAAATCACAAGATAGTTCTGTTCCCATTGTTTTAAAGATTTGCGCAATTGTTCGAACAATTGTAACGTTTGAGATGAATAAGTGATTCTGTCTTTTTCTGTATTGATGGCAGCCCCGCTTTTGGTTTTGTTCAGATTGGAAATTCCTTCTTCTATCTGGGAAATAGAAATATTAAGATTTTCAAGGTTCTGCTGGGCCTGAAGAAATTTGATTTTTTCATTTTCAAGTTCCATGGATGAAATTACTCCTTGATTGAACAGGTCCTGAGAGCGCTGGAAACTCTTTTTTGTCAATTCATATTTAGCACTTTCAAGGCTTTTTTGCTGTTTCAAGGTGGCAATTCTTACACGGTTTTCGGAAATACTCTGATTGGCTGCAATATTTTCAGGTGCATAAGGCTGCAGCCTGATAAAAAGCTCTTCATCCTGAAAGGCTTTTGCAAAATTGTTGTATTCTGCCTGCAGTTCTCCCAGTTTAAATCTGGAAGTCCGGGTAAGAGGAAAAGATCGTAGCTGATCAGGGGTAATTGAATCTACCAGTTTTTTCAGCTCAAGAACATCTTTATAGTTGGCAGCAGACTGCATTACCATAAGGACGTCATTTTTTTTAACGTGCTGATGGTCTTTAATAAATATCTTTTCAATTTTGGAGCTTACCCTTGCTTCTATTTTTTCCGGAGGATTTTGTGAAGTTACAATAATAGGAGCCGGAACAAATTCCGGATATTTGATAATATAACTCATCACAAGAATTAACAGGAGAATAATAAATATAAGCGTATTTCCCCAGCGGATCATCCAATGAGGAGGCTGGGTAAGAATATCCTGTACACTTTCCGAACGGAGTTCAATATTGTCTAAAATGTCTTCTTTCATAATCTGAATATATAATCCCTTCAGTGGGGGATTATGATCTTTAGTATATTAATTACCTAATTCTAATTGGTTCTTCACAAGTCTGTAATACTCTCCTTTGAGAGCTACCAGCTCAGCATGGTTTCCTTCTTCTACAACTTTTCCATGATCCAGTACAATAATTTTGTCTGCATGTTTTACTGTTGAAAGCCTGTGAGCAATAACTACTGCCGTTTTTCCTTTAAAAAACTGTTCAAGGTTTTCCATAATGATTTTCTCGTTATTGGCATCCAAAGCAGAAGTGGCTTCATCAAATAAAATATATTCAGGGGATTTATATACGGCCCTGGCAATAAAAAGCCTCTGTTTTTGCCCGCCGCTTACTCCCACACCTTCATTTCCGATTTTTGTATTGTAACTTAAAGGAAGCGTTTCTATAAACTCTTTGATATTGGCAATTTCTACAGCACGTCTTAATTTTTGTTTATCGATATGATCTTCACCTACAGCAATATTATTGGCAATAGTATCATTAAAGACATAGCCTTCCTGCATTACTACTCCACAATGATCTCTCCAGAACCGTGGGGAAATATTTTTAAGGTTGGTACTTCCGATTTTAATTTCTCCCTGATCGGGATCATAAAACTTCATGAGTAACTTTAGCAAGGTAGTCTTTCCACTTCCACTTGCTCCTACAATGGCTGTAGTTTTTTGATAAGGAATTGTAAGATTCAGATTTTCAAAAACCGGAACATCTGATCCGATATACCTGAATGACATGTCACTGATCTCAATATCTTTATGAGGAATATCTGCGGCATATTGTTCATTCTTGTTTTCTTCATCATCTTTATCGTGAATTTCGCCCAACCTTTCAAGAGAAATTTTGGCGTCCTGTGTTTGTTTAATAAAGTCAATAAGCTGTAACAAGGGGCTGTTAAGTTGTCCAATAATGTATTGTACTGAAAGCATCATCCCTAAAGTAAGGTTTCCACTCAATACCAATTTTGCAGAAAGGAAGCTTACCAGAATATCTTTCATCTGGTTGATAAAATTTCCCCCCACAGATTGCCATTGTTCCAGAGAAAGCGACTTTATTCTTATTTTAAATAATTTTACCTGTAAGAATTCCCAATCCCATCTTTTCTGTTTTTCTGCATTGTGCATTTTAATTTCCTGCATGCCGTTGATGAGTTCAATGACCTTACTTTGTTCCTGGGAAACCTGGGAGAATCTTTTATAATCAAGCTCTTTTCTCTTTTTCAGGAAAAAGCTGATCCATCCGATGTATAATCCTGCTCCTATAAGATAAACGATAAATAACCTATAATCATAAAGCAGCAGTACAATGCTGAAAATAATAAGGTTGACCAATGAGAAAAGGGTATTCAACGAGGAGCTGGTAAGGAGTTGTTCTATCCTGTGGTGGTCATTGATCCTTTGCATGATATCTCCTGTCATTCTCGTATCGAAAAAGCTGATAGGGAGTCTCATTAACTTAATAAAAAAATCGGAAATGATAGAAATATTAATTCTTGCGGAAAGGTGAAGCAGAATCCAGCTTCTGATGGTTTCTATGCCCATCCTTCCCAAAAATAACATGATTTGTGCCAGCAATACCAGATAGATGAAGTTAATATCCTGATTCTGTATCCCAACGTCTACAATACTTTGGGTAAGAAAAGGGAATATCAGGGAAAGTAAACTTCCTGCCAGAAGCCCAACAGCTAATTGGATAACTAAAGATTTGTACTTTAAAACATACTTTGATAAGAAGGCAAAGCTGGCTTTACTTTGCTCTGTATCAAATTCAGTCTGGAAAAATGCTGGGGTAGTTTCAAGAATAAGAACAATGCCTTCTTCTGTATTTTCATTGGCATTCTCCCCGATCCAGGATCTGATAAACTCTTCCCTTGTATAGGTAATTAAGCCATAGCTGGGATCGGAAATATATACTTTATTGTTTTTATCAATCTTATAGACAACTACAAAATGGTTCTTATTCCAGTGGGCTACACAGGGAAGCGGAACTTCTTCTACAAGGGTATTAAAATCAATCTGGACTCCTATTGAACGGAATCCCAGGTTTTCTGCCGCATCGCTCAGTCCCAAAAGACTACTGCCTTCACGGGTGGTTTCAGAAAGATTGCGAATCTGCTGTAACGAAATGTTTCTGCCGTAGTGTTTACTGATAATTCTAAGACAGGTTGGTCCACAATCTTTAGTGTCCGGTTGCTTATAAAAGGGAAATTTCTTCAAAACTAATGTTCATTATAAAATGTCGTCAGAACGTGACGACATTTTTAATTTATTCAATATTATAATTCAATGAATGGTTGTCTGGAAATACTACCATTGGACGTTCAGGTCTAGTACACCTTTACAGGTGTTTTTTTTGAAATTTTTGACTGCTTTTGCCTGCTGTAGGTCTTCGGGCATAAAGCTCCTTTTCGGGATATGTATCTTATCTTTTAAAAGTCTTTTCTGGTCTTTCATAATAATAGTTTTTAGTTGCTTTTTTAAAGAGTCTGGCTATTGATTTTTGCTTTTCCTAATATAGTGAAATTTTCGAAAGCTGTATCCTGTCTAGTAAAAGTCATCATCTTCTATTAATTCATCAACAAAGTACCAGATATCCTCACGGTCATATTTTTCCGGGAACTGATATCCGTTGATAATAAAAATAGGCGTGAAGTTTAGGCCTGCATTACTGTTTTCCTGAGACATGGCAATCAATGCATCCAGATTTTCTGACGTAGGATTTCCTCCGGATAAAATATTGATCTTATTTTCATCTTTTGTTTCAAACCATTCTTCTACAGCATTCAGGAATTCTTTTTCCGGTTTGTTCTTATAAATATAAGTAAGGTCAGAGATTAATTGAGTATATTTCTCATTTGCCCTTTCAGGAGTATAATTGAATCTCATCTGTATGGAGATATCATTTGGATATCTCTTTAAAAGATCTTCTGCGATTTTGTGAGCTCCTTTACAGAAGCCGCAGTAAGGATTAGAGATGATGGAAATATGAAGTTTTGCATCTTTATTCCCTACGAGAAATGTCTGGTTATCCCCGAATTCTATTTTTTCATTTTGTGCCAACTGACTTTTAAAAAGTTCATAATTTCTTTTGAATCTTAGATTTTTGGCATTAGATTTTTGAAGCTCTTCTTTTTGAGTAAGCAGGTTATTGAAATATAAAACGGCTGAAAAGATAAGCGCCCATAAAATTACTGCTAATAAAAGTGCACCGATTCCGAATGAAACTTCCGTGAAAAGCAAGGTGCTGATCACTAACTGGCCAATAAGAATTGAAATAATTAAAAGGCAAATCCTGCAGAATGTTTTTTCTACAAATGCCTGGATATATAATGAATAGCCTATAGCAATCACAGAAACAATAGTAAAACCTTTGATAAGATATGCTGAAGCAGGAAGAAAAAGGCCAAGAACAGCAAGCCCTGTAAAATAAATCAATGAAAAGTCAGAAAACTTTAATCCTAAAATACTTGTCTTATCCTGTTTGATGATTTTATCACATGAATTGGTCGTTTGAACGGTTGCATTATTGCCTCCACATATACTTCCGATAACGGTAGACGTATTACCGAATTTCTGGTTAAAAATTTCAATAGAGATGTACACCCCGGCCAGGGAGAGAATATTGAATATTGCTTCATATAATGTCTGGCTGATGAAAGAGTAAACAAGTACCATAGCAAAAATGCAATAAAGAACCGGCTTGAAGTTGAATGCCAGCTTACTTTCCGCATTTTCCGTCTTTTCAAATAAAAGAACAAAATTGGTGGATTTTTGATGAAGCTCTTGCTTGTCTATTGTTTTTGCTTTTTCGGAATAAACAGAATAATTATTTCCCGTTTTTTTTACCAGGGAGAAAGAATTGTCGACAATAGCAATAAACTCTTCAGGTAATTCATCCCAATATTCCTTATCAAGTTCGTAAGCATCATTTTTCACTCCCATAAAGTTTAGGGTATCACTAAAAGCTAGTGCTGACGGGTAATTAGGATGAGAATTGAACTGGAAAATGAATTCCTGTTTGTCAAGTTTTAGGTAGTTAATTAGTTTGTCGAAAAGCATATTAATATTTTTATCTAAAATACACAGATGTTTTAAATAAACAAAAATTTTTTTCTTTTATTAGTGAGATATAAACGTGTATTGCTGGATATGATTTGACTTTCAATATTTTATTTTTTTACGTAATGTTGCTTTCATTATTGTCTTTTATTAAATTCCGATACTTTTAAATTCTTCTTTATCCAAAACTTTCATTTTACAGGTAAAAATAAAGAGATGGATTTTGAAAACTGACTAAAAATTAAAATGAATCCCTTTAATTGCTAGTAAACATTAGTTATATAAAAATTAGAAATATATTATTGATTAGATGAAATAACTCTAATTTTTGCTTCTTGGAAAACATCTGTTAATCATGATGTTCTTATTTTAATAAAATGTTTAATTTTTTATTTTATTTTCAGTAAAATTTACATTTAGCTAGGGAATTGTATTGTTTTTACTGGATTCTACATGATTATTGATTATCTGTAACGAACTCAAAAAAACTTAAAAAATCATAAAGTTTTCATAAAGTTTTAAAAAAGAAAAGAAATGTTTTTGTATTTATAAAATATGTCGTACTTTTACATCGCCTTGAATGAGGGAACAAGTCAAGGTAATAAATTTTTTTTCATCATTTGTGTTTTTAGAATCGTATCGCCTGATACGATTCTTTTTTTGCTTTTTTATTTTTCGTAGTTCAGAAGGAGATCTATAAAGTAAGAATAAGTAACAGAGCCTTCCTGTTGATTGCTTTTTAAAAACAGATTGTTAGTCAGACCAAAGAAATCATCCAGCCAGCCCTGATGGCTGAAGACAAATTCTCTTTCATAAGCCCTGTCTCTTTTCATAGCAGGAGAATATTGGGTAAGAACAGATTTTACGAATTTTGGATCTTGTTCTGCAATGAATCTTAGCAGACTCTTTAAAGTAAAATATTCAGTGCTGTATCTTAGCTCCGGGTTGTTGGAGTGAATACCTGTTAAATATCCGATGAAATTAGCTTCCTGCTCTCTGGCAAAACCCAGCTGATGGGAGCTTTCATGTGCTGTTGTAAAAGGAATGAAGGTAGACGGAAGCTCAGAATTATATTGTGCTTCAGCTGTAAAAGGATTATAATATCCTAAAATACCCGTAAAGCTCATCACGTTTTTAAATAAACTGGGTTTGATGACAGGAATCCGGGTGGTTTTTTTGTCCGAAATATAGGTTGGAAGACGGGTTTGCTGCAAGAGAATTTCCTCCTGTATAGCTTCTAGATTGGTAATAATGAATCTTCCTTTATGATCTTCCTGTACAGATTGTCGGGTTTTTTTACACCTTTCAAGATAGATAAAGGCAAGCTTTTTTGCTTTGTCAATTTCTGGTTTTTCCTGGCTCGGAAGCTTTTTAATAACAGGAGGCTGAAAGTAAAGCATCCCCCAAAAGATTTGATACGTAAAGTAAAAGATATTAACAACTATCAGGATTCTTATAAGAGATTGGGCTCTTTTTCTCCTCTTAAATAAAATAATAAGGCAGTAGAGGAAAAATATCCCCAGCAAAATATAAATGACATCGCCCACTGAAAAGGAGATCCAGCTAAAAAGTAGCTGATGGATTCTTTTTTGAAATTCAAAAAAAATTTCAAAAAATGAAATCATGAATGTTAACTTTGAGAAAGCATAAAACAAAAGAAATTGGGCAAGTAATAAACCTGCCCAAAATCTCTTCTTCTTATATATTGTTTTAGTTATCTTAATGTCCATTTCCTTTAGTAACATTATCCAGATCAATACCCTGAGCTTTTAAAATTCCGGTGACACGTATTGCATAGAATGCAAGATACACAAAACAAATAACCCCCACGATATAGCTGAAATGAATATTTGTAATATCCGCTATATAACCTTGTATAAAACTTACGATACCTCCTCCCATGATCATCATGATGAGATATCCGGATCCCTGATTAGTATGCTTTCCTAGTCCGTTAATAGCTAAAGCGAAAATACACGGCCATAACGTAGAGCAGAAAAGACCTACACTGGTAAATGCATATACAGATACCATTCCTGTTGTAAACATACCTATAAGCAATGCTGTAATTCCTGCCAATGAGAAGATCAGAAGCATCCTTGCCGGATTTCCTTTACTCATAATATCGCAGATAATCATCGCAATAATAACGAATCCGTATACATAGAAAGGAGAAAGATCATGTTTGGCAACAGCATTCACAAATAAAAATACACCGAATGCAAGATAAGGCGCTAAAAATCTTAAGATTTTTTTGAATCCCGCGCTGAAGTCAAATGCTTCTACTGCTCCGGTCCACCGGCCAATCATTAATGATGCCCAATATAACGAAATATAAGGTGCTACCTCTTTGGTTTCGAAACCTAATCCTTTTTCCATATAGGCAGGCAGGTTACTTGCTGTGGAAACTTCTACTCCTACATATACAAAAATAGCGATCATTCCCATGACAAGCTGAGGATACTGGAAAGCAGAGCTCCTGTGTTCCCCCGGAGTCGTATCATCCGTGTCTGTCATATTGGTTGGCGTTACGGCAGGGAGTGATGAGAATTTGAGCATTAAGGCTACTAATGCAAAAGCAGCTCCCAGAATCAGGTAAGGTACTTTTACACTTTCTATACTTGCTTCAGTATTAGCAGCACTTGCAGAACCAAAAATCGCAAATGCAACAATAAGAGGCCCTATGGTAGTCCCCAGGTTATTGATTCCTCCGGCCATTGTAAGTCTTTGTGATCCCGTTTCTGTAGGACCTACTTCAATAGCAAGCGGGTTTGCAACAATCTGCTGGAGAGAGAATCCTAAACCTACAATAAATAATCCGGAGATCATTAACGGGAAAGACTGCATATTGGCAGCCGGATAGAATAAAAGTGTTCCTAATGCAGAAATAAGAAGCCCGACAATAAGCCCGTTTTTATAACCAATTTTATTGATCAGGTCCTGCTTTAAGCCCTTTGATACTATCATATAGATTAAAGAACCTACAGTATATGCTACATAAAAACATATTTGTACCAACATGCTTTCTGTTTGGGATAAGTTGAAGGCTTTTTGAAAAACAGGGATCAGAATATCATTGCTGGCGGCTACGAATCCCCAAAAGAAGAATACGGTAACCAATGGAATGAATTGTGCCCAATTGGTTTGTTTAGAATAATTTGACATATTTTATTGAAAATTTCGCAAACAAATATAACTAATTCTTTTAAATGGAATGCTGTGTCAGAGTTTTTTTAATAACTTGGTAAGCCTTTTCCTTTAGGACTTTCGGAGAATCAGTAGGTTCTATAATTCCATTGAAATAAACCTTTACTCTTCCGGGGTAGCCTTTGGAGTTCTCAAAAGGAAACATCTCCTTGAGTCCGATAAAAGTATAAACTGCAATAGGGGAGTGGTGTTTCGAAGATAAAATAAAAGCACCGTCCTTAAAGTCGTCAAGGATAATAGAGGTGTCATCCGGTACTCCTCCTTCCGGAAAAATGGCAATACTGTTTCCTTCTTCCATTTTTTCTGCACACCTCCGGTATACATCCGCACGGCTCCTGGCGCTGGTTCTGTCTACCATTACACAGATTCTTTTATAGATGGTTCCGAAGATAGGAATCTTAACAAGCTCTTTTTTTCCTACAAAACATACAGGGTGATGAGGGAACAGAATGCAGGTAAGCATGATATCCATGATAGAGGTATGATTGGAGATAAAAACATATTGCTGGCTTTTATCCTTCTCTTGAGTCGAAAGTTTAATAAGGTCATACCTGAAACCCATTCCATAGAACATTCCGAAACACCACAGGCGGACAAATTTATAGGCATACCGGTAATGTTTTTTACTGAAAGATAAAATATAAACAGGAATCCCAAGAATAATTGTTAAGACAAATGCTAATAACAATAACCAAAACCTCCAGAGATAATTTAAAACTTTTGTCACAGTTTAACCATTAAAGATTACTTTCTTTTTAACCGAATAATTAAGAATGGAAACCAATAAAATTGCTGCAATTTTACTGATCATTTCAGGGCTCAAGGTATAAAAAAATAAATTGATATTATCCTTAAAAATAAAACTGTAAAATATCTGGAAGAAGCCCAGGCTCAATAATGTGGAAATAAAAGATACTCCCATAAAATAGGCGAACTCCTTTTTCTTAGAATGTTTTCCTCTTTCAAAAACAAACCAGATGCTAAGAAAATAATTGGTGAGGATTCCACAACCTGTAGAAAAAATGTTACTTAAAGGATAGTGCACCCCATGGAAGTTGGTCTCTCTGGCAATAAAGAGAGGAAGTGAGGTACTGAACGCCTTAAAACTGCCAATTTCTACAATAGCACTCAATCCTCCTGCGATAATGAAGAACAAGACCTGTTTCTGGCGTATGAGTATTTCTTTCATTTAATTAAATATAAAACTAAAATATCTTACATATTATTTGAGTAGTAGGATGTTTTACAGTCGGATAGGCCATCTATAGCCTTTATTCCGGTCATTTAAAATGGCTTTTAACTGTCATTATTGAGGGCACTCAGTAATATGAATATGCAAATTTATAACTATATGTTAAACACTGAAAAAAGTTGTTAAAATATTTTTTTAAATAAAAATTATTTCTAAATTTAATATTCCAAACGATATAAGAATAACCTGATAATAAATTCATTTTCAACTCTTTGTGTTGATGGTTTTTTCTATCTTGTAATGCGTGGTTGAAAGCATACTACTCCAACATTTTGTGACCCAATTTATAATAATATTTGTATGAAACGTCAAAACAAATACAGAAAATTCCAGCTTCAACAAAAAAATATTGAAGTTCTTGAGAGAGAAAATTCCCGCTTCAAAAGGGTATATTCTGAATACGAAAATATGTCTGATGAGCTTTGGAATCTGGAAAACTCCAATGGAGAACCTGTTCCTGATGATTTTATCAATGCCATGGTTTTGCAGACGTCTTACCTGGAAGATGAAATTGAAGATTGGCTTCTGCAATTCAATGAAAAAAAAACTGATATAAAACAGTAGTGATTTTGGACAGCTTCCGGGTTGTTTTTAAACGCTAATTAAAGATAAATTCATAATTTAGCATCCTTAAATTAAAAACTAACATATGGTTGCTATTGTAGATAGTGGTTCTACTAAATCGGATTGGGTAATACTTGATGACTTTAAAAAAGTCTTTCTGAAAACAGAAACGATTGGCTTTAATCCGAATTTTATCAATAGAGAACTTATTACTCCTGAAATACAGAAAAACAGCAACCTGATATCGGTCAAAAATTCAATTACCAAAGTTTTTTTCTATGGTTCCGGCTGTGGAGTGAAAAAAAATTGTGAGATCATAGAGGAAGAACTTAAGAAAGTTTTCGGGAAAGCTGAAATTATTGTTAAGGAAGATCTGATGGCTGCTGCTTATGCTGCCTACAACGGAAAACCCGCCATTGTGTGCATTCTGGGTACAGGCTCAAATTCTTGCTTTTTTGATGGAGAAAATCTGAAAATAGAACTGCCTTCCCTTGGTTTCCTGATTGGAGATGAAGGGAGCGGAAGTGCGATCGGAAAACAGCTTGTCCGCAGGTATTTTATGAAAAAACTGCCGGCGGACCTTCACAGTGAGTTCGAAAAAGATTATCAGCTTACCATAGAAGATGCATTGAAAAACATGTATCACTCCCCAAGACCCAATGCTTATTTGGCTAATTTCAATAAATTTGTTATCGAAAGAAAAGAACATCCTTATTTTATGGATATGGTCTTTGAAGAAATGAAAAGTTTCTTCGAATATCAGGTTCTTCCTTATCAGGAAGCACAGGAAGCTGAGATCAATTTTATTGGCTCTATAGCCTATTATTATGAAAATATTCTACGTTCTGTTGCTACAGAACTTCATTTAAATGTGGGACATGTTGTTCAGAAACCAATTGAAAGTTTAGTTGATTACCACATTAAATATATCCTTTAACAAAAAACAAAATTTTATGTCAAGTAAAAACCATCGCGACGAAAAGAACTTTAGCCAGGCCGCGTTAGATTATCATAAAGCAGAACCCAAAGGTAAAATTGAAGTTATCCCATCAAAACCACACTCTTCCCAAAGAGACCTGTCATTGGCCTATTCTCCGGGAGTAGCGGTTCCCTGTATGGAAATACATGAAAAGCCGGAAACCGTATATGATTATACAGGAAAAGGCAATCTGGTAGCGGTAATTTCAAATGGTACAGCCGTACTTGGATTAGGAGATATCGGTGCCGAAGCTTCAAAACCGGTAATGGAAGGAAAAGGTCTTCTATTCAAAATCTTTGCAGATATCAATGTTTTTGATATTGAAATCAACGAAAAAGATCCGGACAAATTTATTGAAATCGTAAAAGGGATTGCTCCGACTTTCGGAGGGATCAACCTTGAAGATATTAAGGCTCCTGAAGCATTTTACATTGAGCAGAGACTGAAAGAGGAATTGAATATTCCTTTGATGCATGATGACCAGCACGGGACGGCTATTATTTCTGCTGCAGCACTGATCAATTCATTGCAGATAGCCAATAAGAATATTGAAGAAGTAAAAATGGTCGTGAATGGAGCAGGAGCAGCAGCGATTGCCTGTACCAAGCTTTATATTTCATTAGGTCTTAAAAAAGAAAATGTCCTGATGTGTGACAGTAAAGGGGTTATTAATCATAAAAGAGAAAATCTTACTCCGGAAAAACTGGATTTTATTGCCCAAACTGATATTGAAACTTTAGAAGATGCTGTAAAAGGATCTGATGTTTTCGTTGGGCTATCGAAAGGAAATGTAATGACTCCGGAAATGCTGTTGAGCATGAATGAAAACCCTATCGTATTTGCCCTGGCGAACCCGGATCCGGAAATTGCATATGACCTTGCCCTTGAAACCCGTAAAGATGTAATCATGGCTACAGGGAGAAGTGATTATCCTAATCAGGTAAACAACGTATTAGGATTCCCTTATATCTTCCGTGGTGCATTAGATGTTCAGGCGACAGGAATTAACGAAGAAATGAAGCTGGCAGCAGTACATGCTATTGCCGACCTGGCAAAGGAGCCGGTGCCTGAGGCGGTTATTTTAGCTTATAATGTTCAGAATTTACAATTTGGAAGAGAATATTTTATTCCAAAACCGTTTGACAACAGGCTGATCACAAAAGTATCCAGTGCTGTTGCAAAAGCTGCTATCGAAAGTGGTGTTGCAGGAAAAACAATTACTGATTTCGAAGAATACGAACATCAGCTTCTGGACAGAATGGGTAGGGATGAGAGGCTGGTAAGAATGATGCAAAGCCGTGCCAAGTCTAATCCGAAAAGAATTACCCTTGGAAATGCTGAAGAATATAACGTATTGAAAGCAGCCCAGATTCTTTATGAAGAAGGAATTGCTTATCCAAGTCTTTTAGGAGATAAAAAATACATCAAAGAGCAGATGGAGCGTTATGGAATTACCCTGGATGTTCCTATTATTGATCCAAGTGATGATGACCAGAAGGAGAACAGGAAAAAATACAGGGAAACCCTTTGGAAGCTTCGCCAGAGAAAAGGCATGAACGAATATAAAGCGAAAAGATATGTTCGTCAGAGGGATTATTTCGGGCCTTTAATGTTGAAGCATGGGGATACGGACGGTCTTATTGTAGGTTTTTCTAAAAATTATACTTCGGTATTGCGCCCTATTTTAGAAGTTATTGAAAAAGACAAAGGAGTAGATAAAGTTGCAGCTATGATGATGATCCTGTCTGAGAAAAAACCTATTTTCTTTGCGGATACTTCCATCAATCAGAATCCTACGGCAGAAGACCTTGTCAATATTGCTAAAATGGCAGAGATTACAGTGAAATCTTTTGCTATCGAGCCAAGAATTGCAATGTTAGGGTTTGAAAACTTTGCTGCGATCTCCGAGACTTCAAAAAAAGTAGCCAAAGCGGTGAGCATTCTTCATGAGAAATATCCTAAAATGATTGTGGATGGTGAAATTCAGCCGGATTTTGCCATGAATGCAGATCATTTAAGTGACTATCCTTTCTCAAAATTAGGAACAACGCCGGCCAATACATTTATTTTCCCTAACCTTGAAAGTGCAAACCTTTCCTATAAAATTATCAGAGGAATGAAAGTGGCACAGGTAATAGGCCCAATCCTTATGGGGCTGAAGCAACCGGTACATGTTCTTCAGATGCGTTCCAGCGTGGACGAAATCGTTAACCTTGCTACCATTGCGGTACTGGATGCCCAAAGAAGAGAAAAAAAGTAATCTGAATAGATAATCGGATTATTAAAAATACGCTTTTATAGATCAAAAGACTCCATATTTTTGGAGTCTTTTGTTTTTATGTTAATTCCTTGAATTTTCATTTTAAATTTAAGTTAAAAATCATTCGTACGTGAAATGAAAACATTAATTAGTTTAAATTGCTATATTTGGGAGTTTTAAAAATTAATAATGATATTTTCTTTACAAGGCACAGTTCAGGAACTTACGCCTACCTACGCGGTAATCAATGTGCAAGGTGTTGGTTATTATGTGGGAATCAGTTTAATGACCTCACAAACGCTGGTTTTGAATCAGCAGACTTTTTTATTTATCCAACAGATCATCCGGGAGGATGCTCATCTCCTCTTTGGATTTAACACTCGTTCAGAAAAAGAAATGTTTAATCTGTTAATAAGCGTTAATGGAGTAGGAGCTGTTTCTGCCCTTATTTTGCTGTCGACCTTAAGCCTTAATGAGATTGCTACTGCAGTCCTTTCAAAGAACAGTGCGCTGATTCAGAAAGCCAAAGGAATTGGTGCAAAAACAGCAGAAAGAATAATTGTTGATCTTAAAGATAAAGTCCAGAAATTCAGCGGTACAGAAGATAATATTTCTGCTATGGTGGATAATAAAATTAAGGAAGAATCGTTATCTGCATTAGAAGTTTTAGGGATTCCTAAGCGAATGAGCGAGAAGATTGCTGATAAAATATTAAAACAAAATCCAAGCATCTCAGTTGAAGACTTGGTTAAACAAATTTTAAAAAACATTTAACATTTGGTGGCGAATAATAAGCATCTTAACATATTTTTGTTCCTGTCGTTTCTGTGTATGTCTGTAAGTGCTTTTGCGCAGCAGGTAAAAAAAGATACGGCCATCATACGAAAGGAATATGAAGTGGCCGACCCTACAAGGTACGAGGCCTACTACGACATAAAAACCGGGATGTACTTTGTGTATCCTAAAATCGGAAATACGATCACCGGTCCTCCTACCGCGATGTCTCCGGAAGAGTATAAAGAATACATGCTGGCTGCCCAGACTAAAGCGTACTATAAAGAAAAATCCGAAAAGTACAATCTCCTTTTCAGGAGAGACAGAAGTGATGCCAGAAGAAAAGGGCTGATCCCTTCATTATTAATCAATAATAAGCTATTTGAAACCATCTTTGGAGGAAATAAAATTGAAATTATTCCTTCGGGATATGCATCTCTCGATTTTGCAGGACTTTATCAAAAAATTGATAACCCACTGATTTTACCACAAAACAGGACCAGTTTCACCTTTGATATTGATCAGAGGATCCAGTTGGGATTATTAGGTAAAGTGGGAGAAAATCTTCAGCTAAAGGCTAATTATGATACCCAGAGCGGATTTGCCTTTGAAAACAGGATGAATATTGCCTGGCAGGCGAAGGGAAGCTGGAAAGATCTTCAGAAAAAAGGCCTTGGAAACGTAGATAAACCCAGTGAAGGAGGAGAAGATAAAATTATTAAAAGGGTAGAATTCGGTAATGTAAACCTGCCCCTTTCAACAAGCCTTATCCGGGGTTCACAATCTTTATTCGGGGTAAAAGCTGATTTTCAATTGGGGAAAACCTTTGGGACAGTTGTTCTTTCCCAGCAACAAGGGGAAGCCAGGAATATTGTGGTACAGGGTGGCGGAGTTATGAATAATTTTAAAGTCAATGCCATTGACTATGAAGATAATCAACACTACTTTTTAGGACATTATTTCCTTGGCAAATATGATGATGCCCTGGCCAATTATCCCCAGATCAATTCTACCATTAATATTACCAGATTGGAAGTATGGGTATTGGATCAGGGAAACAGTAACCTGGCTTATCAAAAAAGTATCATAGGAATCAGGGACCTGGGAGAAGGCGGCGGCGTATTGCCGGATAACTCGCTGAACGGATTATATGATGCTGTTTCCAATGCTGTGGGAACCAGGGAAGCCGGTAAGAACTACTCAACTGTTTTTCAGGGACAGATTTTTCCGGGAAGTACCACGCCATACGACAACGGAGAAGAATTCATCTTTAATACCAAAGCAAGAAGGCTGAATAGCAATGAGTATACCATGCAGCCGCAATTGGGATATATCTCATTAAACCAAAGGCTTAATGAAAACCAGCTTTTAGCGGTATCATATTCATATACCGTTAATGGAAGTAATAAGGTATATAAAGTAGGGGAATTCTCAGAAGAAAGCCCTGTTTTGGTGACAAAAGTATTAAGACCTAACAATAAAGTTAATGTACAGTCGCCTATGTGGGATCTGATGATGAAGAATATTTATTCTTTAGATGCAGGACAAGTGGCACAGGATAATTTTATCCTTAATGTATATTACAGGGATCAAAAAACCGGAGGTAAAGTCAATTATCTTCCGGATACACCTGTACAAAACCAAAATTTACTGAAGTTATTCAACTGGGACCGCCTCAATATGAACGGGGATATCCAGAATAATAAAGACGGAACAAGAGGTGATGGTATTTTTGACTTTGTTAACGGAATTACCATAAGGCCGGAAACCGGAAGGATTATCTTTACTAAGGTACAGCCTTTTGGAGATTATATGCAGAATGTGTTAGGAAGCAACGACCCGCAATATGTTTTCCATGACCTGTATGATAAACAAAAGCAGGATGCTTCTGCCAGTAATCTTGCCCAGAGGTATACCATGGAAGGACGTTACAAAGGAACCCAGGGACAAGGGATTTCTTTAGGAGCTGTAAACGTACCGCAAGGATCTGTTAAAGTTTCGGCAAACGGGGTGCAGCTTACCGAAGGTATAGACTATACGGTAGATTATATGCTTGGAACGGTGACCATCATTAACGAAAACGTAAAACAATCCGGTCAGGCTATTAATATTTCATTGGAAAACCAGTTGACATTTAATACGCAACGAAAAAGGTTCCTGGGATTAAATCTTGAAAGAAGATTTAATGAGCATTTTATTTTAGGAGGAACAGTAGTAAATTATTCGGAATCTCCTCTTACCCAGAAAGTGAATTACGGGCAGGAAGCAGTAAATAATACAATGGCTGGAATTAATTTGATGTATAACAATCAAATGCCTTTCCTGACAAGGCTTACCGACAAAATACCATTGGTAAACACGGAAGCTCCATCCAACTTAAACTTTAAGATGGAAGCAGCTTACCTGCTACCGGGATTGAATAAAGGGACCAACAACCAATCCTATATTGATGATTTTGAACAGACAACTTCCAAAATATCTTTAAAAGAACCGGCAGCATGGAGCCTGGCATCAAGACCGGAAAAGAATAAATCAGCACCGTTCAATGGAGCCCCGGCCAATGATGATCTGTCGAGTGGATATGGAAGAGGATTGTTATCCTGGTATAATATCGATCCTAGATTCTGGGGAGTAGGAGGAAAAGCACCTTCCGGAATAACCCAGCAATCAGTGTCTAACCACGCTTCAAGAAGGGTACAATATTCTGAAATTTATAACAACAGGGATTTTGTAGCCGGTGAGCAGACTTTTACCAATACTTTTGATATTTCCTATTATCCTCAGGAAAGAGGACCTTATAACGTGAATACGGGAACTGAGCTGGCTCAAAACAGATGGGCCGGTATTATGAGATCGATCAGCGTCCCTAACTTTGTAACTTCTAATATTGAATATGTAGAGTTCTGGATGATGGATCCTTATGCAGATGGGAATCAGTTGGGAACTGACCCTAAACTTTTATTGCATTTAGGAAATGTTTCGGAAGATATCTTGAAAGATGGAAAGTTACTATATGAGAACGGCCTTCCAACTCCCGGAACTCCATCTACTACAACCAGCTCAAACTGGGGAGTACAGCCAAAACAGCCACCTATTCTTTATGCATTTTCTACTGAAGGAGACGAAAGAAGAGTACAGGATGCGGGTTATGACGGTCTGAGTTCAGATCAGGAATCCATGAAATTCGGAAATACTTTTGTAAACCCGGTAACGAATGTTGTAGACCCGGCAGTGGATGACTTTGTATTTTATATGTCAGATAAATTTACAGGCAGTCAATCAGCATCCCTTGTTCAGCGATATAAATACTTTAGAAATCCGGAAGGGAATTCACAGGCTAATTCTCTGGAAGTAGCATCACAGACTCCGGATGCGGAAGATATTAACAGAGATTACAATCTTGATCAGACGGAAAGCTATAATGAATATGTAGTAAAACTTGATCAGGCAAATCTTTCATTGGGAAAAAATAATATTGTAGATGTAAAAACGGTAAAGGCTAATTTCCAGAACGGGCAGTCTTCAGATGTAAAATGGTATTTATTCAGAATTCCGGTTTCCAAATATGCTGAAGATGGAGCAGAAGGAGAGCGTAATGCATCAGTACTGAACAATGTGAGATTTGCGAGGTTATTACTGACAGGATTCGAGCAAACTTCTACCCTGAGATTTGGAACAATGGATCTTGTAAGATCGGATTGGAGAAGATATCCTAACCTGATTTCCAGTCAGCTTGTTACTGCTCCTGAAGAAGGAACAGGAGGAGGTGTGACATTGAATAATAATTTTGAAGTAGGAAGTGTAAATATTGAAGAGAATGCCTTGAATCAACCACCATATGTATTGCCTCCGGGGATTGATCGTCAGGTATTAAGTGGAAACGCTGGAGCTCAAAGACAAAATGAAGCGTCACTTTACATGAAAGTAACTGATCTAAGAGCTGAAGCCAGAGGAGTATTCAAAAACACTTCATTGGATATGAGAAGATACAAGAAGCTTAAACTTTTTGTTCATGCTCATGATCCGTTGAATAGAGATATGAATGTAGGAAAGATAGATCCTAGAACTAAATTCTTTATTCGTTTTGGTAATGATGCTACAGATAACTACTATGAATATGAAGCATCTTTATTACTGACAAGTACTACAGCAACAGCTCCAATGGAGATATGGCCAATGGAGAACCAGGTGGATTTTGATGTTCAAAGTTTTGTAGATGCAAAAATCAGAAGAGATAAAAATTCTGCGGTTAAAATCACTGATAGAACGGAAGATCCTGTTTTTGGAGAAGCTAATAAAAATAATTATAAAAAGATATTTATCAAAGGACGCCCTAGTTTAGGAAATATCTCTACCATTATGATTGGTATTAGAAACGATGACAGAACATCCGGACCGATGACCAGGGTCCTTTGGGTTAACGAAATCCGCCTTTCAGAAATTGAAAATGACGGAGGATATGCCGGAAATGCAAGTTTGAATTTCAATCTTGGTGATTTTGCAACAGTGAATACAAGTGCTTCATATACTTCGGTAGGTTTCGGAAATATTGATTCAAAACCTTCGGAAAGGAATCAGTCTACACAATCTGCGTTTAGTATCAATACGGCAATCAATGTCGATAAGTTTTTACCGGCAAAAAGTGGAATGAAGATTCCATTGAACTACTCTTATTCCCAAACGATCGAAGATCCTAAATATAACCCTCTGGATACCGATGTTGAATTTAGCAAAGCGCCTAATAAGGAGCAGCTCAAAAAAGTAGCAAGAACCTATACACAGCAGAGAAGTATAGGAGTTGTCAATATGCGTAAGGAAAGAGTAAACCAGAATAAAAAGCCTAAGTTCTATGATATTGAAAACGTTTCTGTAACGGCGGTTTATAACGATGATTATTTCAGGGATATTTATACCAAGAGAAATTACAGACAATATCTGAAAGGATATATTGATTATAATTACACGTTCAAACCATGGGTGGTAAAGCCATTCAATAAAATGATCAGTGATACAGCAAAATCAGCAAAATATCTGAAATGGATTAAAGAATTTAACTTTAACCCTGTTCCAACAAGATTATCTTTCAGAACGGAAATTGACAGAAATTATAATGAGCTTGAGTTTAGAAATGTAGAAGCTATTTTAGGAGGGAACACTACAGGTAATTTTGATGCTATCAGAAACAGAAACTTCTATTTTGGCTGGCAGTATGGATTAGGATTCAACTTCTCAAAATCATTAAAGCTGGAAATCAATTCGGCAACAAGAACTCTTAATGATAATGTGGATGTGAATACAATGGATAGTAAATCGATCTTTGGAAACGTATTCAGAGCAGGTAGACCGGTATTGTATAACCATAGAGTACAGCTTAACTATAAATTACCTTTCCAGTATCTTCCTTATCTGGATTTTATTGATGCGGAATTAGGGTATGGATTTACCTACAATTGGAACTCCAGGTCTACGGCAATTCTTGCCAGCCCGGAAGGTGCTTTAGGTTCTATAGGACAAAATACCAATGTAATCCAGGCGACAGCAACTGCTGATATTCCGAAATTCTTCGGACAGTTTAAATATTTTAAAAATATTGCAGCCAAACTTCAGAAACGTAAACAGGAGATTGATTCTTTGAACAATGTATATACAAAACAATGGGAAAAGAACAGATACCGGTATAAGAGCTATAAATTCAAAAATAAACTGACTGTACTTCAGAGTGCAGCATTCTTCCTGACCTCGTTCAAACAATTGGATATTAATTATACAGAGAATAATGGTACTGTACTTCCCGGGTTATTATCCGCACCAAACTGGTATGGATATGGCCAGACTCTTGGAGGACCTACGCTAGGATTTTTATTAGGCTCACAGGCAGATATCAGAAGAACAGTCATGGAAAATGGCTGGGTAAGTACTTCTAATTATATGACCGATCCGTATGTAAGAATGTCAACAAGAGAGTTAAGAGCTAATCTACAAATTGTTCCAATCAATGATTTCAGAATTGATCTGAATGTGTTGCATAATTATAACAGGAATTTTTCACATACAGGATTTAATTATACCAACGGAGGCGTTCCGAATCCGGATTTTACCTTTGCTAATGACTTGGTAACTTATTCCAATTCGACAATACTTTTAAAAACTTCGTTTAGTGAAGGACAAGCGGTTTATCAGGCGCTTAGAGAAAATGCAAGAGCACTTTCTCAGCGGTTAGGGGGGCCGGGAGCTATATTGGATAATGATGGATTTGCTGAACATTATAGTATTGCGAATGCATATGTATTGATTCCGGCATTTAGAGCAGCTCTGGAAGGTAAGTCTGTTAAACAGATGGGTAATCCTAAAAAAGCTGGATTCCCGTTACCAAACTGGAGAGTAACATATTCAGGATTAAGAAATGTCCCGATGATTAACGGGCAGTTCTCTAAGTTTGATATTTTACATGGATATACTGCTACTTATACAGCTACAGGTATACAATCAAGTATTGACTATTTTAATAGCCTTGTTAATAAAGTTTCCAATCCGGACTCTGCATTTGATGTTAATAATGATTATATTAATCCATTCACTTTTGCTCAGGTAGGATATGTGGAATCTTTTGCACCACTTATCGGGGTAGATGTTACTATGAGAAATAATATGCAGTTTGGTTTACAATACAACAGAAACAGGATGATGGTGCTGGGATTGGTAAACCATACCCTTACTGAAGATTCCAACTCGGAATATGTGGTGAGATTAGGATATATTATCCGGAATTTCAGATTGGGTACAGCCAATATAAGAAGAGGAGGCAGAGGAAAAGGAAGTGATCTGAATATCAGGGGAGATATTTCATTAAGAGACAGCAAAACTTCCATTATGAATATCCTGTTGAATGATTCCCAGGTGACAGGAGGGCAGAGACTTTTGAACATTAAACTTTCCGCAGATTATAATGTCTCCGAAAATTTAAACCTTAGGGTATTCTATGAACAGATGACCTCTAAATATAAAATCTCGACAGCATTTCCACTGTCAACTATTAGGGCCGGCATTTCTGCAACATTTACATTTGGAGAATCCGGAGGTGGATTCTAAAAATGATGTATACATAATAAAGCCTCTTTCTGAAAAGGAAGGAGGCTTTTTTATTTAATAACAGACTATTTATGGATTTAAATGCTATTTTTGCGGTGATTGAACTATAAACTAAATAACTATGAAGAAAATATTTATGCTATACACTGTCTTGTGTGTAGGGCTGGCAGCAGCACAATTGTATACTCCTGCAGGAGTCGTTGGAACAACATCAAATCCATCTACCACAAATATTGGTATAGGAACAAATAATCCTTCCGAAAAACTTACCGTTTCAGGCTCGCATATTGGATCTATGATTTTATTGAATTCATCCGGTGACGGTGCCAGCAGACCTGCTAATTTAACACTTTGGGCTTCAGAACCCCAGGAAACTTATACAGGAGTAGGAATTGGTAATAATGTGAAAAACTATCATAGCATCAGCAGTCAATCGTTTCCACGCATAAATAAAGCTGCGGGAGGTTCTTATATGAGATTGCTGGAGAATCAGATTAATTTTAATCTGGTCTCTGATACAGGGGATAATAAACAACTAGTTACTTTAGTCAGAGATATGCTTGTCGTAGATGGACAATTAGTTTCTCGAATAGGCTCAAATGAAGGAGGGGCTATCACGCTGGAAAACCTTTCAAAAACAGCTCCGAATACAGCCAGAAGATGGACTATATACAACATGACAGGTCAATACGGAAATACGCTGCAGTTTTGGAGTTATTCTAATGATGGAGCTATGTATGGATCAAGATTAGTGCTTTCTGATACCGGAAACATGGCATTATATGGAAAATTTGAAGCAAAGGAAATGAAAGTTACCCTGACACCAACTGCTGATTTTGTATTTGATGAGCAATATGATTTACCAAAACTGGAAGCTGTTGAAAAACATATCAGAGAAAAAAAGCATCTTCCTGAAATTGCCTCTGCCAAAGAAATGGAAAAAGAAGGCGTAAATATAGGAGAGTTTCAGATTAAGTTACTACAAAAAATAGAAGAATTGACATTGTATACCATTGAGTTGAATAAGCAGGTCAAAAAACAAGCTGAAGAGATTGAGTCGTTGAAAAAGATAAAAAATAAATAAACATACTATTACTTGAATCACTGTGAAAACAGTGATTTTTTTAGTTGCAATTAAAATTTTGTGAAGATGCCCATTAAGGCTTTGAACCTTTTATAATTTTGAATACATTTGTACAAAATAAAAATTAAAAAATGAACACACCATCAGAATTAAAGTACACGAAAGATCACGAATGGATTAAGATCGAAGGTAATGTGGCTACAATTGGTATTACTGATTTCGCTCAGGGTGAACTTGGAGATATCGTATATGTAGACGTAGATACTGTAGATGATGACCTTAATGGCGGAGACGTTTTCGGAAGTGTAGAAGCGGTAAAAACTGTTTCAGACTTATTCTTACCTATTTCAGGAAAAGTTATTGAGTTCAATTCAGAACTGGAAGATCAACCTGAATTATTGAACACGGATCCTTATGGAAACGGATGGATTATTAAATTAGAAATTGCTGATGGTGCAGATCAGTCTGAATTACTTTCTGCAGAAGATTATCAAGCGATCATTGGATAAAATTTCAAAAATATTTAGTAAGATATTGCCCATTTACTGGGCATTTCTTACATATATGCTTCTTAAACCGGGACAGGAGAACCATGAATATTGGTTTATGTTCAATGGTATAGATAAAGTTTTACATGTAAGTATATTTGCAGCCTTAGGTTTCTCTTTTGTTGCTACATTTCCCAAAATTAAATTCTCATACTTTTTTCAGATCATCCTGATCTATGCGTTCCTTACTGAAATATTGCAGGAGGAAATGGGACTAGGAAGGTCTATGGAAACCCTGGATATCGTAGCCGATGCGATTGGTTGTCTTGTAGGCTACTATATGTATAAGGTCTTAGTGAAGCATTTTTTTTAATTACATCTGGATGATGACATATTAAACTAACTTCCAATTTTCTTATTCTCATCTTCCTTTTCAAATTCCCATATTCCTTGACCTTTCCTCCTCAACCCAACTCTCCACATTCCTCTGTGTCAATCCGTGTATAAATAAAAATGAGTCATGTATGAGGTATTATTATATATATGTTTTGGCTAAAGCCGGTGGATTTTATGGTTTTTATTGATCCCGGGCTAAAGCCCGTGCCTATGAATAGGTGTATTTATAATATTCTCAAAGCTTAAAAACAATGATTAATTTACCATCCAGCCGTCATTGATAAAAAAATACTCCAACTATTAATTTTCCAATTGCCCCTTTAAACATTTGTTTATAATTTTTATCCCTAGTTGCCAGCCTTTTAGCTTAAAATAGGAATGGAAAATGAATTTTATGTTAACTAGACTTGTTTTGCGTTGTATAAAGTTGTTATCTTTGCCCCACTGAAAACGAGAGAGAGTCAGTCAAGCGCAGAAGAGCTTTTAGGTAAGCAAGAACATTATAATACTTCAAAAAGAGACGGACGAAAAAAACTTAAAAACTTTTTGCAAAAAGAGTTGTGGTTTTAAAAAGAGTTTGTATCTTTGCAGTCCGAATAAATCGGAGCGCAGGAGTAGGGGGTGATTGAGGTTTTGAGAAGAATTAAGGTTACTTAAAAAACTTTAAAATTTTCTTTAGGAACATTTGGTCATTACAAAATAAAGTTTTACTTTTGCACTCGCAAATACGGAGCGGATAGACAGAAAGATTGCTTCGTTAAAAAGCGGAAGATATAAAGATCATTGACATACAATATAACAACCAAGTAAGGAAAAACTAAAGCGTTAAAAACTTTGAGTGAGTCAGACAAACATACAATGGAGAGTTTGATCCTGGCTCAGGATGAACGCTAGCGGGAGGCCTAACACATGCAAGCCGAGCGGTAGATTGCTTTCGGGCAATTGAGAGCGGCGTACGGGTGCGGAACACGTGTGCAACCTGCCTTTATCTGGGGGATAGCCTTTCGAAAGGAAGATTAATACCCCATAATATAAGAGACGGCATCGTTTTTTATTGAAAACTCCGGTGGATAGAGATGGGCACGCGCAAGATTAGATAGTTGGTGAGGTAACGGCTCACCAAGTCGACGATCTTTAGGGGGCCTGAGAGGGTGATCCCCCACACTGGTACTGAGACACGGACCAGACTCCTACGGGAGGCAGCAGTGAGGAATATTGGACAATGGGTGAAAGCCTGATCCAGCCATCCCGCGTGAAGGACGACGGCCCTATGGGTTGTAAACTTCTTTTGTATAGGGATAAACCTTTCCACGAGTGGAAAGCTGAAGGTACTATACGAATAAGCACCGGCTAACTCCGTGCCAGCAGCCGCGGTAATACGGAGGGTGCAAGCGTTATCCGGATTTATTGGGTTTAAAGGGTCCGTAGGCTGATTTGTAAGTCAGTGGTGAAATCTCACAGCTTAACTGTGAAACTGCCATTGATACTGCAAGTCTTGAGTGTTGTTGAAGTAGCTGGAATAAGTAGTGTAGCGGTGAAATGCATAGATATTACTTAGAACACCAATTGCGAAGGCAGGTTACTAAGCAACAACTGACGCTGATGGACGAAAGCGTGGGGAGCGAACAGGATTAGATACCCTGGTAGTCCACGCCGTAAACGATGCTAACTCGTTTTTGGGATGTAAGTTTCAGAGACTAAGCGAAAGTGATAAGTTAGCCACCTGGGGAGTACGAACGCAAGTTTGAAACTCAAAGGAATTGACGGGGGCCCGCACAAGCGGTGGATTATGTGGTTTAATTCGATGATACGCGAGGAACCTTACCAAGGCTTAAATGGGAAATGACAGGCTTAGAAATAGGCTTTTCTTCGGACATTTTTCAAGGTGCTGCATGGTTGTCGTCAGCTCGTGCCGTGAGGTGTTAGGTTAAGTCCTGCAACGAGCGCAACCCCTGTCACTAGTTGCCATCATTAAGTTGGGGACTCTAGTGAGACTGCCTACGCAAGTAGAGAGGAAGGTGGGGATGACGTCAAATCATCACGGCCCTTACGCCTTGGGCCACACACGTAA